>CAMATV010000332.1 GCA_945861235.1 Opitutus sp. GAS368 | reverse complement strand
TTCAGATACATGGAGCAACTTGTGAGGATGCCGGAGCGGGGGCCGATGGAGAGCGGGGAGGCGTCGTGGCGGACCTGGACCTTGTCGAGGAAACTGCGGCCGGCCAAGCCGCTGACCACGCGTTCGAAGCTGAGGCGGCTGAGCTTGGGGTTGAGGGTGTAGCTTACCTGATGAGGCGTGAGAAACACGCTGCCGCGGCTGTCGATGCTGATCGTGTTGGGGAGCTTGAGATGATTTTGCTTAATTGCGTCCCAGATTTCCATGCTCGTCAGCTTGGCTGCGGCCGGCGCGTGGAAGAGGCGGCCGACGGGCGAACCGACGCGGAGCAGTTTCTTCCAGTAGGTGGCGTTGGGAAAACTGTCGTCGTAGATGAAGGTGTCGGCTTCGAGTTCGATGCGGTTGCCAGCCACGTGAGGAGTGCCGGTGACGAGCATCTCGAGGCCGATGCGGGCCAGAGAGCTGCGCTCGGTGAAACGCAGGCTCGCGACGTGCGCCTGGAGGGCCTCGAATTCGGCAGGGTTGCGTGGCCAGAAGCCCAGCGTCAGGGTGACGGAGCGTTCGTCCTTATTTTTGACGGTGAGGATTTGGCCGTCTAGGCTGGTCCAAAATTGATCGGGGTGCATTTTTTAGAGCGGAAATAAATGACGTTGGCCGGTCGGCGAGACAAGCGGGGAGTAATTGGTTGCTTTCGGGGAGGTGCGCTGGCACACCCGACGACTTTTACGGCACAAAGCACCCTGCGCCGTGACACTACGCCGTTCCAAACTCAACGCATGAAACTGAAAACTACCGCCACGATTACCTTGCTCGCGCTCGGCCTCACCGCCGTTCGCGCAGAAGACAAAAAAATTACGGTTCCCGGAATCACGCCGGCACCCGCGGCTCCGGCCGCCGCCCCGGCCGCGCCCGCGTTTACGGAGGCCCAGATTGTCGAAGAATTCGGCTGGTTCGTCGGCAAGCGCGTCGGGCTCACCGAGCTCGAGTTCACACCGGCGGAGATCGCCGCGTTTGTGAAGGGCATTTCGATCGCGGCGGCGGGTAAGGACACCCCCTTTGATCTCGAGAAGATCGGGCCGCTGATGGATGAATTCATGCAGAAGAAGCAGGCCGCGTTTTCGACGAAGGCGAAGACGAAGAGCCTCGCCGCTGCGACCGCTTATTTTACCAAACTCAAGGAAAACAAAAACGTGGTCGAGCTGCCCAGCGGACTCCGCTACGAGATCGTGAAGCCCGGCGAGGGTGCCTTCCCGAAGGCGGCCGACACCGTGAAGGTGCACTACACCGGCACGCTGGTCGATGGCACGGTGTTTGACAGCTCTGTGCAGCGCGGCGAGCCGGCGGAATTCCCGCTGGAGGGCGTGATCCCCGGTTGGACCGAGGGGCTGCAAAAGGTGAACAAGGGCGGTAAGATCAAGCTCTACGTGCCGCCACACCTCGCTTATGGCGATGACGGCAGCAAGGGCGCGATTCCTCCGGGGTCGACCTTGGTCTTCGACGTCGAGTTGCTCGAGATCAAGGCGGGCGCAGCGGCGATGCCGACGATGCCCGCGGCGCCGGCGGCGGCACCTGGGGTGAAGTGACCTCGCGACTACAACCCGCGCGAGATTCAGACGAACTTTAAGCAAAGCCCTCGGCGCGAGCCGGGGGCTTTTTATTTTCCGAGGGCGGCGCGGGCGTCCGTCAGAAAGGCCGCGATGTCCGCGTCGGCTGTTTCCCACGAGCACATGAGGCGGTAGCCGTGTGCGCCGACGAATTTGTAGAAATGCCAGCCGCGGGCCTCGAGCGCGGCGACGGTGGCGGGGGCGAATTCGACGAAGACGCCGTTCGCTTCTGTGGGGGTGACGAGTTGGCAACCGAGCGCAGTGAGGGCGGCGGAGAGTTTCCGAGCTTGGTGGTTGGCGTGGGCGGCGTGACGCCGCCACGCACCGTCGCTTAGGATGGCATTCCATTGGGCGGCGGCGAAACGCATTTTCGACGCGAGCTGGCCGGTTTGTTTCACGCGGTAGTCAAACTCGCGGGCGAGATCGCGGTTAAAAAACACGATGGCTTCGGTGGTGAGGAGGCCGTTTTTTGTGCCGCCGAAACACAACACATCGATGCCGACCCGCCACGTGAGATCGGCCGGTGAGTGACCGCCGCGCTCGTGAAGGGCGGCGGCAGCGTTCGAGAAACGAGCGCCGTCGAGGTGAACCGCGAGATCGTGGGCGTGCGCCCAGTCGGTCAAAGCGTGAAGTTCGGCGGGCGTATAGATGGTCCCGAGTTCGGTCGATTGGGTCAGCGAGAGCGCGCGCGGTTTTGGGAAATGGACGCCGTGCCCCCGCTGGAGTGCGGGCGCGAGATCGACGGGGCGCAGCTTGGCGTCCGGCGAGTCGACCGGGAGGAGTTTGCTGCCGCCGGTGAAAAATTCTGGCGCAGCGCACTCGTCGGTTTCGATGTGGGCGTGGGCGTGACATAAAATGCTGTGATGGCGCTGACAGATTGAGGAGAGCGCGAGGGCGTTGGCGGCGGTGCCGTTGAAGACGAGGAAGACGTCGCAGTCGGTCTCGAAGAGTTCGGCGAAGAGTTTTTTTGTGCGGGCGGTGTGATGATCGTCGCCATAGCTGGGGACGCAGTCGGAGTTGGCGGCGGTGAGGGCGGCGAGCGCTGCGGGGCAAATACCGGCGGTGTTATCGCTCGCGAAGGTAAAATTGGGGCGTGGGCCTGTCATAGGGATTTTGGTGTTTGGCAAGGCGGCGGGCGGTGCGTTTCGTCTGAGGTCACGTGATGAACGCAACGGACGTCAATCTCTACATCGTTGGGTTCATGGGCACGGGCAAGAGCACCGTGGGCCGGGCCGTGGCTCACAAGCTCGGCTTTCACATGGTCGACAGCGATCACGAGATTGAGCGGCAGCAGAAAAAAACCATTCCGGAGATCTTCGCGCAGGAGGGGGAAGCGGCGTTTCGCGCGATGGAGCGGGCGTTTATCGAGGGCGGGCATACGGGGGAGCGAACGGTGGTGTCGTGCGGCGGAGGGCTCGTGGTGCAACCCGGGATGCTCGGGATGTTGCAGAGCCAAGGTGTGGTGGTGTGTCTGCATGCGTCGGTGGAGACGATTCTCGCGCGGACCTCACGGCAGCAGAACCGACCGCTGCTGGTGGCGGAAAATCCCGAGGAGCGCATCCGCACGCTGTTCGCGCAGCGCGAGTCGATCTACCGGCAGTCCGGTACGGTGATCCTCACGGATTCGCGACCGCTGATGGATATTGCGGGCCACGTGATGCGGGCGTGGAGGCGCGACGCGGTGGATTTTCTGCGGGCGCGAGGTCAACGCTGATGGATACGCGGCAGGAGGAGTTGCGGCGGCGGTTGGGCGAAGTGGGTTTCGACGAAGTGCGGTTCGCGACCCTGGCGAGCGGACACGACGATGGCTTGCGGGCCTGGCTGGACGCGGGCCTGCACGGGGAGATGGGCTGGATGGAGCGCACGGCGGACAAACGGATCGATCCGCAGCTCGTGCTGCCGGGCGCGTGCTCGGCGATCATGCTGGGGATCAGTTATGCGGAGGGTGGTCAACGCGACGGGGGCGTGGCTTCTCCCACGCAAGGCGTGGGTGTGGGCGAGAGGGCGGGGCGACCGACGTGGGCGCGCTATGCTTTGAACGAGGATTACCACGACACGGTGAAGCTGGGGTTAATCGCGGCCGGGCGAATCATGCAGGAGCTTTATGGGATGGGCGAAAGGGACTATCGTTACTATGTCGATACGGGGCCGGTACTGGAGCGGGGGTGGGCGGCGCGGGCGGGAATCGGATTTGTCGGTAAGAATGCGATGCTCATTTCCCGGCGACACGGGAACTGGCTGTTGCTGGCGGCGATTCTGACCAAGGTGGCGTTCGTGGCGGATGAACCGATTCGGAAAAAAGTGGAGAATCTCGACACGAAGCAGGCGGGTGAGGTCGGGCTGTTGTGTGGAAAATGCACGCGGTGCCTCGACGCGTGCCCGACGGACGCCTTTGTGAAACCGGGTGTGGTGGATGCGCGACGGTGCGTGTCGTATCAGACGATTGAGAACAAGGGGGTTATTCCGCGTGAACTGCGGGCGGGGATCGGACAACGAATCTATGGCTGTGATGTCTGTCTCGAGGTGTGTCCGTGGAACCGCTTTGCGCAGGAAGGGCGGAAGATGCTGCTGTCGGTGCGGGGTGACATTGCGGAACTGGAGTTGCGGGAAATCTTGGGGCTGACGCCGGTGCGGTTCGCGGAGGTGTTTCGGCGGACGGCGATCAAGCGCGTGAAGCTGGGCGGGCTGTTGCGCAACGCCTGCGTGGTGGCGGGGAATTCGGGTGATACCGCGTTGTTGCCGCCATTGGTCGAGTTGGCACGCGCCCATGATTTGGCGTTGGTGCGCGCGCATGCGGTGTGGGCGGTGTATCGCCTCGGCGGACGGGCCCTGCTGGCGGGAGCGGAGGCGACGGAGACGGACGCGACGGTGCTCGCGGAATATGCGGCGGAGGCCGGAC
>CAMATV010000331.1 GCA_945861235.1 Opitutus sp. GAS368 | reverse complement strand
GCCTTATCCATCGCTGAGGTGTAGGCCACGGCCGCAGTCTTGCTAGCGGTGGCATCCTTGGAGGTGACGGCCGCATTGAGCTTCTTGTGAAGCGTCTTCAGGCGGGTCTTGGCGCCTTGATTGCGGGTTTGGAGACGGGCTGATTTGCGAGCTGCTTTGATGGCAGATTTAGTGTTGGCCATAGTCGTAGATGGATTTAAGTCGGCCAAAGACTCAAACGCCCGCCGGAGAGTCAAGGGTTTTGTCCGATCCCAACAAATCCTGTCTCCCCTGCCCGCTCGCATCTTGCCCGTAATTTACCCCTCACCTCAAGACGCGCACAGTACACTCGAAGATTCCCAGGACTCATCCTGTCGCCCGACCCCACCGCGTTGTCCAGCGCCTCACCGCACTCCCCGCACGCGGCGAAATCTGCATCGGTCTCCTCCCCCATCACACTGCGGTCGGCACCTTCCTCGACCGGCTCCATCCGTGCGAACCCCTCTTTTCCCCCTCGTTTCACACCCCTTTTCACCCGCCACGCGGTCGATAGTCGCGTACTCCACCGGCAATTGCTCGCGCCGCCCCGCTTCATCCCTCTTGCTCTCGCTGCCGTCGACCGTTCCATGCCGTGGCTCGCCACGCTGGTCGGCCGGCGCTTTACCTGCAACCCTCGCTCCCCCTCACCATGAATCGTACCCCCATCCTCGTGATCCTCTCGCTCGCCACGGCCCTCTCCACCGCGGCCCACGCCCATCAGGCCACCGGCATCAAGCTCACCGAGCCCACCGCCCACTCCATCACCGTGTGGACGCGCATCACCCGCGAGGCCGAGCGCGCAGCCGACGATGGCCCGCTGCCCATCACGAAACTCTTCGATCGCACCACGGGAAAAGACATTCCGCTTCGCGACAACGCCACCTACGCCAACGCCCGACCCGAGCTCACGTTTCCACCCGGCGTTAACCTCGGTACCATCCGCGGTGCCGCCCTCGGCGCGCCCGGTCAGACCCGCGTGCGTTATCGCCCCGCCGGCGCGCCCACCGCCACGTGGACGGAAACCGCTTGGCGCGACGTCGATCCTTCGCGCGATTTCACCGCCACCTTCGCTCTCGATCAACTCACTCCCGGCACACGCTACACGGTCACCGTCGAAGACCGCCCGCGCGCCGACGCCCCCGTCACCAGCACCACCACCGGCGCCTTCGTCACCGCGCCCCTCGCTAACGCCAACGCCACCGCGACGTTCGCAGTGATGAGTTGCCAACAATACGAGGATCGCGACCGCCCCGACGGCTTTACGATCTATCCGTCGATGCTCGCATTGAAACCCGACTTCATGGTCAACACCGGCGACGCCGTCTACTACGACCACGGTCCCGTCCACGCCATTAACATCGACCTCGCCCGCTATCACTGGGCCCGCATGTACGGGTTTCCCACCCTCCGCGATTTCCACCGCCAGGTCGCAAGCTTCTTTATGAAGGACGACCACGACACGCTCACCAACGACTCCCACCCCGAGGACCGCAGCGGCGATTTTACCTTTACCGAAGGCCTGCGCGTCTTCCGCGAGCAAACTGCCCCGTCCGAGCCGCCCTACCGCACGCTTCGTTGGGGCCGCCACCTGCAAGTCTGGTTCCTCGAAGGCCGCGACTTCCGCAGCACGACCGAGGCTGACCGCAAACAGACGCCGACCATCCTCGGGCCCACCCAAATCGCGTGGCTGGAGCGCACCCTCACCGCCTCCGACGCCACGTTTCGAGTCGTCATCACGCCGACGCCCATGGTCGGGCCCGATCGTCCGCAAAAGGACGACAACTACGCCAACAAAGGTTACGTCGTGGAAGGGACCAAAATCCGCGCGCTCCTCGCCCGCCAACCGAATCTCACCGTCATCACCGGCGACCGCCACTGGCAATATGTCTCGCGCGATCCCGCCACCGCCATCGAAGAGTGGAGTGTCGGCCCCGCGACCGACGCCCACGCCGGTGGTTGGAGCGAGGACCAACCGCGCCCTGAGCACCGCTTCCTGCGCATCAAGTTCGGTGGCTTCCTCTCCGGCTCCGTCGCGCCGTCCGGCGCCAGCACGCCCGCCGCGCTCAGCCTCCGCCTGCACGACACGACCGGAAAAGTAGTCTTCACCGACACGAAGCCCGCCAAGTAAAACCAATCGACTCGCAGCTCGCCCTAAATGGTTTCGCCCAGAAACTACCGCGAAAATCAGCCGTCTGTTGGCACATTACCATGGTTTCACTTTCGCTAAGAAAACAAGACTCGGAAAAGCTCGGAGTCGGACTGAGCCGGCTGGCCACGACCTGCCATGGGCTGAGGAGTCACCTCCTCTGGGTCGGCTTGGCGTTACAGGCACTGTCACCCGACTCATTACCCGCCTCCGACGCGCATCCGGTCTTCGATCTCAAGCATTCGAGCCAAGCCCTTCAGGAACAGCCTGCCCAATGGACGACCCAACCCGGCCCCTGGGGCACCATCACCGTCAAATCGACCTACCTAGAGGCCCCTCCGGCACTGATTGAGTTGGCCCCAAAACCAGACCAAATCCCCATCTGGCGCTTCCCTGGCTGGACGCTCGCGGCGATCCGAGATTTGATGGCGAAGGCCGGCTTATCGGCCGCTGACCAAACCGTCCTGCTCGATTCCAGCAACGTCCGGCATGAAATCTTGGGTCCGGTGCTGCTGCCGCCTCCGGCCTTGCTCATTGAGCTCACGCCGGCTGCCCGCCAAATCATCTATGAGGAATTGGCCAAACTACCGCCGAATTCGTTTCATGCCACCCCCCTGCCACTGCCCGGTAATGTCGACGACTGGCTTCGCGAGTCGAAGCTTTCTCCGCCGCAACGAATCCTGTTCAAGAAACTCCTTTGGACACGTGGCGTCTGCCACGTATTCAGCGATATCTCTCTGCTCATCAATCAGGCCACCTCCGCCACCGAAATTGCCGCCGCGATCAGTTCGCAAACCCGCGTACAATCGCTGGTCGCGAGTATTCGCGTGCCGTCGCTGGAGCAGGCCGAGTCTGTCCTGGAATACTGGCGAGCGAACCGCGCCAATAGTCACGTGATGCCTTTTTTCCGCTCGGCCATCGGCCGCGAAGGGGTCTCGGAAATCGATTTGATCTATCTGCTGCCGCGCCTCGCTCGCGCGCGCCTGTTCACCTATCCGACCCTGACCGATGCCATCGGTGGTAGGCTGCCCGATTGCCATTGGACCGCCGTTAATTTTTTCGCGATCAACTATCAACCCTACTACCTCGACGGCCGCGCGGGGTTTATCGATCTCCTCGGGACCTACAATTCCATCCCCGAACCGACTCAGCTGGGAGACCTCATTTGCTTTATTCGAAAGGATGGAACCGTCGCCCACTCCTGCGTGCTGATCGCTGATGATATCGTTTTCACGAAAAACGGCGACCAAGTTTTCTCGCCTTGGGTGCTGCTTCGTTTCTCCGCCGTGGCAGCCGTCTACGGCTACGACCAAGTCAACCGGCTGGTGTTCTTCCGCTCTAAAACCCGTCCCGCATCCGATCTCTGAACGCGGGCCCCGCCCCCGCCGCGCTCAGCCTCCGCCTGCACGACACCGCGGGAAAAGTAGTCTTCACCGACACGAAGCCGGCGAAATAACCGTCGCGCCTGCGCATCGTCGCGCACTTCCGAACACGGCCGCCTCCGCGTGTGCACACGGTAACGCGGCACTTTTCCAGCTTCGTCCGCATTTTCGACTAGTGCGCGGGCGCTAAGTCCGTAACGTGATCCCACCCACCCGCGCACCTCCGCGCGGCTCTCCATCCCATGACCCACTCCGTTCCCCTCCGCGCACTGCTCTGTGCGTTGACGCTCACCGCCACTTCACTCGGCCACGCCCAGGCCGTCGCGCCCACCGCCACCACGCCACCGGAGCGCAGTGCCGCCGTTCAGCTCTCGCCCTTCGAAGTGAACACCGACAAGGACACCGGCTTCGCCGCCGCGAGTTCCCTCGCCGGTGGCCGCCTCGCGAGCGACCTCCGCGACACACCCGTCGCCTACTCCGTCATCACGCGCGACTTCATCGACGCGCTCAACCTGACCGATCTCCAAAGCGCTGCCGAGTGGACCACCTCCAGCACCGCATCCGTGGACAACGGCCAGCAGAATTTCTTCTTCAACCCAGTCCAATACACCGTGCGCGGCGCCGGCGGCGGCCGCCCCCAGCGAAATTTTTTCCCGCAGTTCAACAACGGCGACTCCTACAACCTCGAACGCTACGATTTCGGTCGCGGCCCCAACGCCGTACTTTTCGGCAACGGCTCGCTCGGCGGTATCAGCTCTTCGACCACGAAGCGGGCGCAAACCAACCGCCCCGTGCGTCAATTCCAGTTCGCCGTCGGCTCGTGGCGAAACTACCGCTCCACGTTCGATATCAACCAGCCCCTTTCCGATAAAATCGCCGTGCGCGCCTCCGGCGTCTGGGGCGATGCGTCGAGCTGGCGGATGAAGGACTTCGACAAACGCAAAGCCGTCTTCCTCACCACGACCGT
>CAMATV010000330.1 GCA_945861235.1 Opitutus sp. GAS368 | reverse complement strand
GGCCGGGGAGCGACGACACGCTCCCGTGAACGATGGCGGGTGAGCGTTTCGTGGGGAGGGATGGAGAACGACAAGATCCGCACCGCAACCCGGGACGTTGGTTGCAGCCCTGCGCTGTCCCCACCTGCCGAGGGACGACCCGATTTCTGGTTCGCCGAATCATCGAGCGCACGAGCGAGCATCGACCGGCTGAACCAAGTCGGCTCGACCCCAAACCCCAACGCCAGACCCCGTTCGGCTGGTCGACCCCGTTCGGCTGGTCCCTGCGCGAGGCCGGGCTTGACGTGGAATTACGGGAACCCGACGGAGCAGATCCGCTCGGGGGCGTCATCGATGTCAGCGGCGACTTTGGCTTGGTGCAGATCATCAGTTACGCCGGCCGTTTCCCGGCGGTGATCGAAGATGCCGTGCGGCTCTCGACGTTGGTCGTGCGCGAAGACAGTCCACTTAAAATTGTGCCGATTCCGCACCTGATCGCGCTCAAACTCTATGCTGGTGGGCACAAATCCAAAGCGGACATCATCGAATTACTGGTCCGCAATCCCGATTTGGAATTGGACGAGGTGCGGACCGTCTGCGCCCGCTACGGGCTTGGTGGCCTCGAGGAACTGATCGCCGAGTCGCGGTCCGTGTAACACTCAACCCCTTCCGGTTCTGCCTCGAGGAACGGCTTTGCTTGAGGCGATTCATGCAGGGAAAGAGTGCGTTATCGGAATGGGGGTCGCGGGCGTATTAGGGAGCTGGTGACGGAAAATGTAAGGCGCGTTCACCGCTTGATCCCAAACCCCCAAGCCTGATCCCTTGCGGCTGGTTTGACCCCTTGCGGCTGGTTCCTTGCGGCTGGTCAAACCGTCCAAACTGAAGTTGAAAACCTGGGGAAGGTCGTTCAGCTTTTGAGCATGACGTCATTCGCGGCCACTTTGGATGCAGCCGACCGGCTTACCTTGGAGAAACAGGAGGAACTCGCCGATACTCTGCGCCGCCGAATTGCCGAGAAGCGACGCGCTGAGCTCGTCGCTGCGGTGAAGGAGTCCCGGACCGAGTTCGCCCGTGGGGACTGCAAGCCGGTGAGCGTTGGAGCGATCATGCAACGTATTCGAGCGTGAAACGCGTGCTGCTGCCCAGCAGCGCGTTTATGCGCGCGGCGCGACGAATGGCGAAACGGCATCCCGCGATGGGCGACGATCTTTAGGCCGCTTTGGAGCTGCTGGTTGAGGATGCGCATCATGCGGCGTTACGCACCCACAAGCTAAAGGGGAAACTGGCGAAATCGTGGGCCTGCTCCGCCGGATACGATCTGCGCATCGTGTTTCAATTTGTTCGGCATGGAGCACAAGAGGCCATCTTGCTCAAAGCGGTGGGCACCCACGACGAAGTGTATTGAAGCTCCCAACCGCACCTCGAGTTCCCCATCAGGGAATGCACTCGCGGCTGGCGGTGAGGATAAGCGGACCCGAAGCGCCGCCGTCAGGATCCGCGGCAATGGCGCGCGATTTCGCGTGAAAGGCGCAAACGAGTAGCTGACGGAAAAGCGGGCGGTGTTCACCGCCTGACCCCGAACCCCAAAGCCAGACCCCGTTCGGCTGCCCCGGCGCTTTTGGCCATGCCAGGCTTCTTCGTTGCGAAACGGCGCGCCGGCCGGGGAGCGACGGCGACGCTCCCGTGAACGATGGCGGGTGAGCGTTTCGTGGGGCGGGATGGAGAACGGAGAAATCCGCAACACGAGACGTTGGTCGCAGCCGTGCGATGTCGCCGCCTCCCGATGGACGATCCGATTTCTGGTTCGCCGAATCATTGAGCGCACGCGCCAACATCGCACCGCTGAACCAAGTTGGCTCGACCCCACACCCCAAAGCTTCTCTGACCCCGTTCGGCTGACCTGAAGGTCGTGCGGGCCGAAGGGTAAATGAAAACGCCCGAGCGTATTTGCGCTCGGGCGTGGTGAAGAAGCGAACTCAGGCTCTGCTGGCGAGTCAGGGAAGCCGATCAGAACTGCATCGAAACCCGGGCCTGCACCACGAGACCGTCGTCGCGGGTGACGTCGTTGATCTTGTTCGTCAGATTCCGCGCGTTGAGCTGAAACGTGGTGGGGATTTTTGCGATTTTGGTCGCATAGCCGGCGAAGGCGTCGAAACGAGTTTCCGCCTTCACCTGGATGCCGTAAACCTCGTTGTCCGAGACCTCATACTCACCGGTGTGACGGACGCCGACGCCGACAAAAGTGCCGCTGAAGTTTCCGGTGCGAAACGTGTATTTACCGATGAGATTCGTGGAAAACTCAGGGGACTTCGCGAGGCGTGTGCGGAAGAGTTTGTCGTATTTCCGGGCGTTGGGTTCGTTGATGTTGATGTTGACCGTATTGACGCTGGGGTCGGAGATCACCTTGGCCGAGATGAGGTAGGTGAAGTTGGCGAGGATTTGAAAATTCGCCGTGGGCGTCCAGACGAGGTCGGCGTCGATGCCGGTGCTTTGCTGCAGGCCACCGTTCTGGTTGAAGCGGACGTCGTTATTGGTCGTGCCGTCGTTGTTGCGCGGATCGGTGAGGTTTTTTTGGATGTCGGCGGTGACCACGCCGTCGCGATTGATTTCGAAATACGAAATCGTGCCGGAAAGCCGTTCGCCAAAGAGCGCGCTCTTGAATCCGAACTCGAAACCATCGCCGGTTTCACTGCTGAGCGGCTTGCTTTCGCCGGCGATCGGCGCGCCGGCGGCGGTATTCACGTTGTAGAGATCGGAAAACTGAAAGGTCGTGTTGTAGGTGGCGAAAGCATAGACGCCGGGGACGACCTGGCCGATGAGGCCGATCGACTTGGTGAGTTCGCTCTCGCCGGTGCTAATGAGGCCGCTGGTATTCTGCTTCACGCTGCGCGCGCCAGCCAGGAGGTTAAGCCGATCGCGAAACGCGGAACCGCGGTAGCTCAGATACCAGTCCTGATACTCGGTGGGCTTGGATTTCACTTGGGTGATGGCGCCCACGACGAACGGCTTTATCTCAAGCCATGGTTGAGTGAAATTATAGAAATTCGTGAGGCTGTCCGCGCCAGTCGTCGTGCCGCCGGTCGGCGTGGTCCGGGTCGGTCCTTTGGCATTGTCGGCGGGCGCGTTGCCGTTGTTGGTCCAGATGCGGCGAAGCTCCACGCCGCCAATGAAGCGATTCCGGATTCCGCCGGTGGTCACCTCCTGCGTAAGGTCAAGCTGCTGGGTGTCGCTCACGGCATCGAGCTTTTGCACCTGCACAAATACATTGAGGGAGGGGATGCGACCGTTGGCGTCGAGCGCGCCAGGATTGGGGAATGCGAGTGACCGGGCGAAGTCGCTTTGGTCTTGGCTGCGGACCCAGTGGTATTGCACCGATGTCTTTTCGAGGGGCGTGAAGCGGATGCTCACATCGGAGAGGGTATTAATACCGTCGAGCCGCGAATCAGGGCTGGCCGAAGAGAACTTGTCGCCTTCGGGCGAATAGCGGCTCCACACGGCGCTCGAGCCATTGAAGGGATAGGCGATCTTGCCGTAAGCGCCATGATAGTCGCCCACCCAATTGGTGTTCAGGTAAGTGTTGTTCTTCGGTCCATTGATGCCCCAACGGTTGGCAATCACGACGCGGGCCGCCGCATCGTCCGCCGCGCCATACCGGGTTTTTATAAAATTGAGCATCGTCTGATCGGGATTGGCCACCTGCTGGTAGTAGAGGGGGTTGACCAGGAAGTTCCACGCGCTGACGGCGGAGTAGGCCTGCTTGTAAGTCGTGGAGTTAAACTCGGCCTGCACTTCGATCTTATCATTGGGCCGAACGACGAGCGAAGCGGCATACATGCGGTAGCCAGTGTCTTGATTGAGGCGGGTTTCGCTATTGTTGGCCGCGGCGATGAGCCGGTAAGAAACTCCATACTGACGGCTCACGACGGATTGGGTGTCGACCAAGCCCTTGAGGAGACCGTAGGAACCGGCGGTGACCTCGGCGATCGTGCGGTTCACGTTTTCAGGTCGCTTGGTAACGGTGTTGGAGACGCCGTTGGGCGAGCTGTTGCCGTAGAAAAGACCGACCGGGCCTTTGGCAATTTCGACGCGGTCGACGTTGTCGGTAGAGACAAAGCCCGGACCGTTGGAGTTCGCCGCCACCTGCACGCCATTGATGAATTGGGGCAGTTGGAAGCCGCGCAGCTTAAAAGAACCGTTCTGGCGCGTCTCCTGTTTATTGACCGTCACGCTCGACGTGTAGTCGTAGACTTCACGGATCGAGTTGTAGCCGAGATCGCGGAGCAGCTCACCCGAGATGATCTCGATGGCCTGGGGCGCCTCGTAGAGGGAAACGCCGATGCGCGAAGTGGTCACCGAGCTGAGCTTGCGGTAGCCGGAGTCTTTGGCGGTAACGACGGTAAACGGACTGAGCACGATGGTTTCTTCTTTGGCAGGAGCTGCCGTGGTCTGCGCTTCGACGGCGCTCGAAACGGTGAGCCAGCCAGCGACGGCGGCGAATAGAGTGCGAATGGATTTCATGGGTTGGGTCTTCGGT
>CAMATV010000329.1 GCA_945861235.1 Opitutus sp. GAS368 | reverse complement strand
TGGGCGCGGCGCTGGGTTTGGTGTTCACCGCTCGTTTTCTCGCGGCGGCGGAGGCGGCTTTTCCTGCGATCCCTGACGCGCCAACCGTGCCGATGGCTCCGACGTTGCCGGATGCGGCCATCATCAGGGAGCCACTCCAGCCGGCCGCCAGCCAGGAAATCATCGAGGAGCGCCCGACGTCGCAGCACGTGTGGGTGTCGGGGCATTGGCGCTGGCAGGAAGGCCGCTATGCGTGGATCGGGGGACGATGGGATTTACCGCCGCGCGCGAATGTTTCATGGGTGGAGCCGCGTTGGGAGAAGCAGGGTAACGGCTATGTGTTGAGCGGCGGCTACTGGCAGGAATCTCCGGCGCAGGGCGTCGCGATGAATTCGGTGCCGGCTTCATCCCACGGTGTGCCGTCAGTCCCGCCCCAGCAGGCGCCGAGTGCGCGACAGCCCGAGGTGATCGTGATCCGCGAGGCACCTCCGCCCCCACCGCGCGAAATCATTGTCGAGCGGCCGTCACACCACCACGTGTGGATTGGCGGTCACTGGGGCAGCCGAGCGGGCCGGCACGTCTGGATCGGTGGACGTTGGGATTTGCCGCCGCGTTCGGATGTCGTGTGGATCGAGCCGCGCTGGGAACGGCGGAGCCACGGTTACGTTTTGATCGAAGGCTACTGGCGCGAGGCGACGCCGGTGCGCGTGTATGAGCGGGGCGGGCGCGAAGTGATTATCGTGCGCGAGCCGCCGCCGCCACGGCGCGAAGTGGTGCCGGCCCGAGCCGTGCCCGGACAGATCTGGATTTCAGGCTACTGGGCTTGGCATGGGGATCGGCACATCTGGGTGGGCGGCCATTTTGAGCGACCGCCCCGTGCGCGGGCCGTGTGGGTCGAGCCGCGCTGGGAGCGGCGCAGCAGCGGCCACATCTTCATCGAGGGATTTTGGCGCTGAGGTTTTTTTGATTTCGATTGGGAACACGACGGCGCGGAGAAATCCGCGCCGTTGTTGTACCCGAAACGTGGAGCCGGGCCGGGTCACCCAGCTCCGTTCACCATGAAATGAATACTCCCGTCGACCCAGTCTTAAGGTTCCTCGCTGTTTCTAGTGGGTGAAGCAAACGGCGTTTGGCCGACCGTGAACCGTTCGGATTCGGAGCGCGCGAGAGCGGGGTCGGTAACAACCGGTCGAGTTGCGACCACGCGTCCAACGGACAGGCGGCTTTTCAGCCGCCCGTCCGTCCAGCCGCATCGTTGCCCGCCGTGGGTGCCGATCCACTGAAATCAGCGGTTCAAATCCTGATCCCGGTGGCGGCGCTTCGTGTTCCTTGCTTCCTCTGCGGCGGATTCTCCTGTCTCTGCGGTGCTCTCTCCGTTTATTCGCTCCAAGCCTTTTGCACCGCAGAGACGAAACCGGAACGCAGAGAAAACCCTGCTTCGCAACGGTTGCCCGGATGGTATCAGAACAATGGGGCAGGGGAATGCAGACCCGGTCCCGCCTTGATTCCCCTGACCGCTATCGGCTCCCCGCGGCGGGCCGGCTAGTCCGCCGCCACGAGGCCCGCAGACCGCCTCGGCTAGGAGCGCTGCAAAGAAGCGGAAAACCGGTAAATTTTTATCGTAGTTTAACGACAGCTGAGTTGCGTTTCCCGTGAGGCCTTAATGAAAACCAATCAGACGACGCATCGCACCCTTTGCCAGCCGATCACTTTAGAGGAAAAAGCCATTGCGCACCGCCGCCTCTGCCTGCTCTTCGCCGAGACTTCGCCGGAACGGATCGATCAGGCCCTGGAGTTAACCGTCACGCGATCCTTTGATGAAGGAGCCGTGGTTTTG
This sequence comes from Opitutus sp. GAS368, assembly GCA_945861235.1. GTDB lineage: Bacteria > Verrucomicrobiota > Verrucomicrobiia > Opitutales > Opitutaceae > GAS368. Next base: position 2,714 of record CAMATV010000329.1, on the reverse strand, counting down.
GTGGAGGGATCATTAGCGGATGAGCTCCTCGTGCTCTGCTCCGGTCGATTGAAAATCTACGGGCGCGACCCGACCGGCGCACTGCTCCCGATCGCCACGATCCACGAACCTGGCCAGCTGATCGGTGAGCAAGCCTTCGCGGTCGATCGCCAATTTCGTAATGGGACCGCGATCGCACTCGTGGCGACCAGAGTCGCGGTCTTACCGGGAACTGAGTTTAAAGCTCTGCTCGCTGGGGACGCGACGGCGCGGTTGCACTTGGCCATCTCGGGCAGGAGCCAATCGCGCGAAAAACTGCTGGCCCTATTCGGCGAGCTGGGCGAGCTCACCGAGCAAGCGCCCATCGCCGCACCCATCCCACGGCAATTGACGGCCGGGACCGTGCTCTTTTCGGCGGGAGATACCGCCGCCCATGCTTACTTTGTTTTATCCGGGGAAATGGGTTTGTTTCATCCCGGATGCCCCGTGCCCCATGAGACGATCGGGCCAGGTCTCTTGCTCGGCGATCGCGAGGTGCTCGAGCGCAAGCGCCGCACGCTCCAAGCAGCGGCCATCACAAACTCAGAAGTCCTCGCGATCGAGGCAGCTGAATTGAGCGCGGTCGGAGGTAAAAAAAGCTCACTCGGAACCATCCTCGAGGGGTTAGCTTACGTGCACTCGATACCCCAGTTCGGATCCGCTTATCGCTTCTTGGGCCACGTCAACGGAGAGGCCTGCGTCGTCACGGATTACCGGCAGGCAAACGGGCTGCGACTCCGCGTTCGGCATTTTCCGCAGCAACGTCGCACCGAAGCCGCGCGCATCGAGAAGTCTCGGGAACCGACGGAGACGATCAGCTCCCCCGACGGCGGATCTTCGCTCCTTTTAGCCGCTGGCACCGGCAGCCTCTTGGGCTTGGCCGCGCCCCAACATTGGCCCCAGTTGCCCGAGGCCATGGCGCTCCTGCTCAGGGGGGGATCGCTCGCCGACTGGCAAGTCGATGCTTTCCGCGCCAACGGTGATTTGTTAATCGAAGACGCCTCGCTCCGCGCCTCCGGTGGATCTGATATTGTGTGCGGCTGCACGAATACGACCTCCGCGACCCTGCGGCGTGCCGCGGAACGTGCCACCACCGTCGATGACTTGATTCGCCTCACGGGCGCGGGCGGCATCTGTGGCGGCTGTCGCGGTCGGCTGCCCGCATTTCTCAACCAAAGTGATTATATCCTCTGCCACCTCCAGACCGAACCGTTGACTGAAGGCGTGCTCTTGGCCCGCCTCGAGCCCATCCATCCAGCCGTCTTGCCGCCCGCAAAAATCGGCCAACACATTCGCATCGAGGCCATGATGGACGAACGCTGGGTGGGCCGGCCGTATACGCTCACCGCCTTCTCCCCCACCCGCTACGAATTGGGCGTTAAACTCGAAGAGGGCGGCCTTTTTTCAAACTGGCTCCGCCAAGCCGCGCCGGGGACGCTCCTCCGGGTATCTGCTCCCTCTGGCGCAATTTGCCCTCAAGAAGACGATACCCGCCCCCTCATTTACTTCGTCGCCGGTATCGGCGTCACCCCGGCGATCGCCGCCGCTCGCGCGCTCCGCCAACGGCGTCTGACGATCATCTACAGCTTTCGCCATCCCACGACTGCCGCGTACCTCGCCGAGCTGCGCACCGCCGCCAACCGCGGTCGGCTGCAACTTTTCGAACACGACACCGCCCGGCAAATGCGCCTTAGCGCGGGGGACGTCGCGGCGTACGTTCGAGACTTGGGCTCATGCGAAGTCATCGTGTGCGGGCCAGCGGCCTTCAACGCCACGGTCCTCGCCGCACTCGGAACATTTCCAGAAGTCACGGCGAGCGCCGAAAGCTTCGATCATCCTCAGCGCGGCGAGGGCGCTCAACTCGCACCCGGCGCTTGGCGACAGAAAGACTTTCAACCCGCGCGCGCCTTCGGCCCTCCCGTCGAGTCACCCACGACACTCCCGGCGACCGAGCAGGCCGCCCAATTTATCCGCGAATTCTACCATGAATCAACGCCCGCCCAAGATCCTAGCGCGCGCGTGAGCGCGGTCCAGGCCCAGCTTACGCAAACGGGCGTCTGGGTAAAAACCTTCGAAGAACTCGCCTTCGCCACCCGCGTCGCTTGGCGCAACGCCGAACGTTGCGTCGGCCGGCTTTACTGGCAGGGCCTCCACCTGAGGGACTGCCGTCAGCTGCGAGAGCCTGCCGAAATCGCCGAAGCCCTCTGGGACCATCTCCGCTTCGCGTTCAACGGTGGTGAGCTCCGACCGGCGATCTCGGTCTTCGATCCCGGATCCCCGCGCGAACCCGGACCCCGCATCTGGAATCCTCAGCTGATGCGCTACGCCGGCTACCGCTTGCGCAGCGGTAAGCAGGTCGGTGATCCCGCTCAAAATGACCTCACTAAGAGCATCATCGCCTTGGGTTGGCGCCCCCCCGGCACCGACTTTGATCTGCTCCCCGTTGTCATCGAGACCGCCGCTCACGGACCTCGCTGGTACGAGTTGCCCAGCGATTGCCGCTGGGAAATCCCCATCACTCACTTGCAGCATCCGTGGCTCGCCACATTAAAACTAAAATGGTACGCGATCCCCGCCGTGAGCGATATGGCCCTCGATGCGGGCGGCATGGTGTACCGCCTCTTGCCATTTAACGGCTGGTATCTCGATACGGAAATCGCCGCGCGCAATTTAAGCGATGTGAACCGCTACAACGT
>CAMATV010000328.1 GCA_945861235.1 Opitutus sp. GAS368 | reverse complement strand
CACGTGCTGCTCGCGCATGATCGCGGCGAGTTTCGCGACGATGTCCGGGTGCAGGGCGGCGACGTTGGTCGTTTCGGCGGGATCGGTTTTGAGATTGTAGAGCTCGATGGCCGTGCTCCCCGGCGACGCCTGTTTCTTTTTTGGGGCGTTGGCCGGCGGATTCAGATTGGTGCGAAACGCCTTCCAATCGCCGACCCGGACACATTGCTGGCCGCCGCCGGCCTGCGACTCGCGGTAGAGAAACGGCCGCTCGGGCTGCGTTTTCCCGAGGAGCGTAGGCGCGAAGCTGATACCATCGAGGCCGGCGGGCGTGGCGTCCTTGGCACCGGCGAGCTCGAGCAGCGTGGGCAACCAGTCCTCGAAACCCGTCACACGTTCGCTCGTGGTCCCGGCGGCGATTTTTCCCGTCCAACGCACGAGGCAGGGCACCCGGAAGCCCGCCTCGTAGTAGCCACCTTTTTGGCCGCGCAGGCCGCCGGCGCTGTTGAAAAATCCCGAGTCGGTCCCGCCGAAACGTTCCCAGAGCGGGCCGTTGTCGCTGCTGAAGACGACGATCGTGTTTTCGCGCAGGCCCAACTCGTCCACGAGCGCGAGGAGTCGGCCGATGTCGCGATCGAGGCGCGTGACCATCGCGGCGTAGGCGGCGCGCGGGGTGCGATGCGGCAGGTAACCGTTGCCACCGGGGTAAGGCTCCTCGGGAAACGCGTCCTGATATTCCGCCAGCGAATCTTCGGGCACTTGCAGCGCGAGGTGCGGGACGGTGGTCGGGTAATAGAGGAAGAAGGGGCGGTCTTGGTGGTCGCGCAGAAATTTCCGCGCCGCCTCGTTGATGAAGTCGGGCGCGTAGTCGGTGCCGGTGAACGACGCGTAGCTCGCGGGATTTTTCGGATCGGCGCCGTCGGGGAGTTTCTGATTCGCGGCAAAGGCGGCGTTGCGCAGCGGCACGCGTTCGCGGTTATTCCAGAGGCTCGTCGGGTAGAAATTGTGCGCGATGGCCTGATCGTTGTAACCGAAGAAGCGGTCCATGCCCTGGTCGTTGGGATCGCCGGTGGTGCCGACGCCGCCGAGGCCCCACTTGCCGAAACCACCGGTGGCGTAACCGAGTTTTTTCAACGTGAGCGGGAGCTTAAGCTCGCCCGGTGGCACAGGCTCCTGACCCTCGGGGCCAGCGACGCCGCCGAGGCCCTGGCCGCCCCGGTTGTTACGGATGTAGGCGTGGCCGGGGTGTTTTCCCGTCATGAGCACGCAACGCGACGGCGCGCAGACGTTGTGGCCGGAATAGTGGTGCGTGAACCTCATGCCATCGCGCGCGAGCTGGTCGAGGTGGGGCGTGCGGATTTTTTTCTGCCCGAAGGCCCCGATGTCACCGTAGCCAAGATCGTCGGCGAGGAGGAAAATAATGTTCGGCTTCGTCAGGCTCACTGCCGATGGGCGCGATGGGACCGACGGCGTGGCGGTGGCGGCGCGAGCTACCGACGCGACTGCGATGAGGCTGCCAAGCAGCAGAACGCGAATGAGGGTCATACGCATGAAGGGAAGAATGGTACCGTCCGGGAAATGGCGCGGCGTTGCGATAAAAAATTTGGCGCGCGCCGCCTCCGCACGATGTCTTGGCGTCGCGCTCCCGTCACCGCATCCGTTCTGGCGGGCACCGCGCACACAATTTTCCGCCGCGCTAGTCGCGATGCTTGCAAACAATCGTGGAATCGTTCTTCACTCCCCGCCCGGCCAATCGTGGCCGCGCCCGCTCCGCCCGTTCTCCCCCCACTTTCGCACAGGTGCTTCCGCCGCTGGCACCCGTTCGTGTCCCGTCTAGTGGCACAACCTTGGTCCAACTCATAATCGTTATGTCTCACATTCCCATGATTCCGTGCAACGTCTCCGGCCCGCTCGGCGTGCTGCACCTTCCCCGCCTCTGGCTCAAAGTCTCGCTCGAAGCCCGCGGCAAACTCGCCGCCGGCTACCCCGGTATCGGCGGAGGTTACGACTCGATGGTCCTCGGTGCCCTCAACCTGACGGCCGACGCCGTGAAGAGCTACATCGCCGCCAGCAAGCCCACCTACGGGCAGTTCGAGGCCTGGGTGAAAGCCCAGCCCGGCGTAAAGCTCGACCGCAACACCGTCCACCGTTCCAACACCGCGATCCTCAATTACCACCACGCCGAGGAGCTCTCCAAGGAGATCCGCGCCAACACCGGTTACAAGGAGGACGGTTCCGTCACCAGCTCCGCGTGCGAGCTCAACGCCCTCGACGACTGGCAGGCATTCCACGCGGCCGAGCTGAAGTAAGCTCCCGTTCGTAGTTGTTCGTGTAGGGGCGTCGCTTGCCGACGCCCGTTTTTCGTTTTCATCCCGGGCGTCGGCAAGCGGCGCCCTTACGTTTTTTTGTTTATTTCCCTCACATGAGTTCTGAACGCATCGCCTTTGTCGGAGTCGGCCGCATGGGAGCCAACATGGCTCGCCGCCTCACAGACTGCGGCTACGCCGTCACCGCCGTCCACGATGTTCACGCGCCGTCCGCGGACGCCCTCGCCGCCGAGATCGGCGCGCAGAGCGTACGCACGCTGGCCGAAGTCACGGCCGCCGCCGACGTGATCTTCACGGTCGTCACCGACGATGCCTCGCAGCTCGGCGTGTTTGCCGAAAAAGGCGATTCGCTCCTCGTGGGTGCCAGCGGCAAGACCTTCGTCAACTGCGCCACGCTCACGCCTGCCACGCATGTCGAAGTCGAGCGCCGCGCCCAGGCGGTCGGCGCGGTGACCCTCGAAGGCTGCATGGCCTCGTCGATCCCGCAGGCGCGCGCCGGCACGCTCTATCTCATGTGCGGCGGCGACGCCGTGACGTTTGCGCGGGTGAAGCCCATCCTCGAAAAACTGAGTAGCGCGCTCCGCCACATCGGCGGCACCGGCCAGGCCGCGCAGGTGAAGGCGCTCGTCAACATGGTCATGAACATCAACACCTGCGCCCTCGCCGAAGGCCTCGGCCTCGGTGCCGCGCTCGGGCTCAACCTCGACATGCTGCGCGAGGTATTCCTCCAGACTGGTGCCAACTCGCAGGTCCTCAAGACCGATGGCGAGGATATGCAAAACCGCGCGCACGACTGTTATTTCTCCGGCGCGCACGCGGCCAAGGATTCCACCATCGCGTGGATTCTCGGGGCACAGGCCGGCCTAACTATGCCGCTCGCCGGCGCGACGAAACAACAGTTCGACAAGATGGTCGCGCTCAACCTCGGCCACCTCGACAAAAGCGGCGTCGCCGAACTCACGTTCAAAGGACGCCACGCTTAGAGACCGGGCATCGGTCATCGGGCATCTGAAATTTCCGATTTCGATCACTTCGATCAAAAGCCCCGTCTGGCGGGTTGCTCGCTGGTTTAAAATTCCGAGATGCCCGCTGCCCGATTTCACGATTTCTAAAATTAAAACCATTTCCGTCCCGCATCCCGCCTTCGCTCCTGTCGCTCTAAATTCCCCTCACTCGATTCCGCCTCCACTCGTTACTCCCTCCCCATGAAAAAACTCCTCCTCGCCGCCCTCACCCTCTGCGCTTTCGCCGGCTCGGCCACCGCCGTCGAATACAAGGCCGTCCGTGACTTGATCCGGCTGCCCGACGCCAACGGTAAGCAGACCAACCAGCACGGCGACGTCGCGATCAGTTCTAAGGGCGAAGTCTATGTGAGCACGATGGACGAAAAGGCCGGCGTGCAGGTCTTCTCCCAAGACGGCAAGTTTCTCCGCAACGTGCCCGGCGCGCCCAACGATTTCCACGGCTTCGTCATCCGCAAGGACAAGGACGGCGAGTTCATTTACGGCCCGCGCGTGAACGCCATGTCGATCGTGAAGCTCACGCTCGATGGCAAGACCGTCCTCGAGATCCCCGGCTCCGCGATCCCCGACCAGTTCAAGAACGCCGTCCCGGCGAACACCAAGAAAAACGCCAAGGGCGAAATCGCCAAAAACCCCGACGAGGGCAAACGCATCCTCCGCATGACCGCGATGGACGTCGCACCGAACGGCGACCTCTACGTCACCGACGGCTACGCCAGCGACTACATCCACCGCTTCGACCGCGCCGGAAAATATCTCGCGTCGTTCGGCGGCAAGAAGGAGCCCTACGGTTTCAAGACTCTCCACAAAATCGCGATCGACACCCGGTTCACGCCAGCGCGCATCATCGGCGTCGATCGTGAGGGCCGTCGCGTCGTGCACGTGTCGCTCGAGGGCGAGTTCATCGGCGTCATCATGAAAGACATGCTCCGCCCCGCCGCCGTCGCCGTCCAAGGCGACTACGCCGCGATCGGCGAGATCCTCGGTCAAGTCACCGTCCTCGACAAAGCGGGCAAAGTCGTCGCCACCTTCGGCACGAACGCCGTCGCCGAGGAAACGGCCAACAACAAGATGGGCCCCGACCGCTGGCGGCCCGGCGTCGTCAACGCCCCGCACGGCGTCGCCTTCAATGAGCGCGGCGACATCTTCGTCTCGGAATACAGCCTCTTCGGTCGCGTGCACCGGTTTAACCGGCAGTAACCGGCGCGT
>CAMATV010000327.1 GCA_945861235.1 Opitutus sp. GAS368 | reverse complement strand
GTCTCGGCGCCTCGCGCGGGAGCAGCTTTTTTGTGCTCAAAACACGGCCAGTGCTTTGGCGCTTTCGACGACGACCCAAGCGCCGCCACCGAAGAGAGCGAGGCGGAAGAGATTTTTCATTAACTTGCGCCCGCGGAGGACGGTGTCGTGCAGGTCGGTGTCGAGCTTGGTCCGGTTGTTTTGACCGATAAAGCTGGCGAACCGGGGGTCCCGAAAACGGCCGCGTCGATCGTTCCGCAGGCCAAACCGGAGGGCCGGACGACGACAGAAATTGAGCAACGCGCGAAGCACATGGGCATCTCGAAAATTTGGTGTCGTTTTATCAAGGGGAAACTCGCTACGTTTCTATTTTTCACGCCTTTTTTCTCAAACCCATCCACGACCATGCACCACTTCCAATACTCCGGCCATAATTTGCACTGCGAGTCCGTCGATCTCGCCGCCGTCGCCAAACTCTACGGTACGCCCACCTACGTCTACAGCGCGGCGACGATGGCGGACAATTACACGCGCCTTGCCCGCGGGCTCGCCGGCCTCGATGTGCAGCTGTGCTTCGCGATGAAGGCTAACTCAAACATCGCCGTGCTGCGCCACTTCGCGAATCTCGGCGCGGGCTTCGATCTGGTGAGCGGCGGCGAAATCCGCCGGGTGCTCGCGGCTGGGTCGACTGTGAACACGAGTGTTTTTGCGGGTGTCGGTAAGACGGAAGGGGAGATCAGACTGGCGCTGGAAAACGGCATTTTCGCCTTCCACGTCGAGAGCGAGCCCGAGTTGGCCCGCATTAACCACGTCGCCGGTACGCTCGGCGTGAAGGCCCCGATCGCGATCCGCATCAATCCCGACGTCGACGCCCACACGCATGCGAAAATCACGACGGGTAAGAGCGGCAACAAGTTTGGTATTCCTCTGAAGCACGCGGCGGCGGCCTATGAGGCGGCTTCGAAGTACCCGCACATCGCGATCAAGGGCGTGCAGATGCACATCGGCTCGCAGCTCACTTCGGTGGGTCCGTTTGTCGAAGCCGTTGAAAAGGTTTCGTCCTTTGTGGCCGAATTGAAGGTGAAGTATGGCATCACCTACTTTTCGATCGGAGGCGGCATGGGCATTGTTTACAAGGACGCGCTCGCGAGCGGGGACAAGGCGTGGTGGGACGCGCAACCTGCCGACCAGCGCCCGCTCACGCCCGAGAGCTATGGCGCGGCGCTGGTGCCTTTGCTGCAACCGCTCGGCCTCAAGATTCTCCTCGAACACGGGCGTTTTATGGTCGGCAATGCCGGCGTGCTCGTCTCCCGCGTCGAACATCTCAAGCGGGGTGCCGGCAAGAATTTCCTGATCGTCGATGCGGCGATGAACGACCTGGTTCGTCCCGCGATGTACGACAGCTTTCACGAGATTGTCCCCCTGCAGCGCGACTCTTCGCGCCGTGCGCTCCTCGCCGACATCGTCGGGCCGATTTGCGAGAGCGGTGACTGCTTTGCGAAGGATCGCCAGATCCAAGAGGTCGGCGAAGGCGAACTCTTGGCGTTCATGAGCGCTGGCGCCTATGGCTATGCGATGGCGAACCGCTACAACACGCGCGGCATGGCGGCTGAGGTGTTCGTCAAGGGCAGCTCGTTTGAGTTGATCAATACGCGGGAGACCTTCGAGCAGATGATCGCGGGCGAAAAGATCCCAGCGTTTCTGAAGTAGTTTCGTTCGCCACGGATGGACACGGATGGACACGGATTGCACGGAAGCTTCGGCTGGGAGCAACTCCGAGTTATCGGTCGCTGGTTGCAGTCGTCCCGCTTCTCACGAAGCGGGCTACAACGGCGAACGTGATAGCCTGGTAGCCCGCCTCGTGAGAGGCGGGACTTAGACAGAGAAAGTGCGTCCCTGCGGTTGGTCGGTTTCTTTTTCCGTGTATTCCGGGTGTTCCGTCGGCAAACAGATGACATGAAATTCGTCGTCGTCGGTTCCGGGGCTTGGGGCACGGCCTTCGCGCTGCACCTCGCGCGCGCCGGGCACGCGACGGTGCTCGTCCCTCGTCGGGCTGAGCAGGCGACGGCGATGGCGGCGGCCCGTGAAAATACGGACTATCTTCCGGGGATTGCTTTGCCTTCATCCGTGTTGGTGACGGCCGATCTCGCGACTGCACTGGCGAATGCTGACGTGATTTTGTTGGCGTGCCCGACCCAAGCATTGCGGGAAACCGGTGCGCGGGTCCGGGTGGCGCTGCCGGTCGATGCACGGTTGAAGATGATCGTGAGTCTGGCGAAGGGCATTGAACTCGAGACGCACCTCCGGCCCTCGCAGGTGATCGCTGAGGTGTTGCCCGGACGAGTGGCGGGGGCGCTCACCGGGCCGACCAACGCGGGCGAAGTGGCGCGGGGCTTGCCGGCGGCGATGGTGTTGGCGTCGACGGGGCCGACGGCATGCTCGGCCGAGGTGCAAACGGCGATCAGCGGACCGACGCTGCGGGTTTACACCAGTAGCGATTTAGCCGGTGTTGAATTTGGCGGGTGCCTCAAAAATATCTACGCGATCGCGGCGGGTTGCTGCGATGGGTTAAGGCTCGGGGATAACACGCGCGCTGCGTTGTTGACGCGGGCGTTGGCGGAGATGGTGCGGGTGGGCGAGGCGCTCGGTGCGCGGGCGGAAACGTTTTACGGCCTGAGCGGGTTCGGTGACCTCGTGGCCACGTGTCATGGGGAGTGGAGCCGCAATCGCGAGTTCGGTCTGCGCCTCGGCGAAGGCGCGAGTGTCGCGTCGCTGCTCGCGCATCGGAAAACCGTCGTCGAAGGACACAAGTCAGCGGAGTCGTTTGCAGGATTGTGTGTGGAAAAGGGCATCGACGCGCCGATTTTGCGCGAGGTGCACGCGATTTTATTTGAAGGTAAAAAGCCCGCCGCGGCGTTGTCCGCGCTGATGACACGCGGGTTGAAGCGCGAGTGACTCCCGCTGGCGGGCGCGGGGGAATCATGCAGCCGACGTTAATTTTCCCCGAAGAGCGGCCATTGAATCGCGGGCCGGAGGTGGTGGCGGAGACGGGTTCTGCGGCGCTGACGGTGGAAAATCTTTGCGCGGCATATCGGCGGGGGATTTTCCCGTGGCCGGGCCGACCGGGCGACCCAATCCCGTGGTGCTGTCCGCGTCGGCGGGCAGTGCTGAAGTTCGCTGAACTCACACCGGGGCGAACGTTGGAGAAGACGGCACGGAAGGCAGGCTGGAGTTACTCGATTGATCGGGCATTTCCCGAAGTGATTGCGGCGTGCGCAGCGGCTGGGCGACCCGGGCAGGACGGCACGTGGATCAGCCCGGCAGTGGTGGCTGCTTACACGGCGCTGCACGACGCGGGCTGGGCGCACAGTGTCGAAGTGTGGCGCAAGGGCGAGTTGGTCGGCGGGCTCTACGGCGTCGATGCGGGTGGATTTTTCGGTGGGGAGAGCATGTTTCATCACGTCGACAATGCCTCAAAGCTCGCGGTCTGTTTTTTGGCCCGCCACCTGAGCGAGCGCGGACAGACTTGGATGGATATCCAGCAACTCACGCCGCACATGGAGCGGCTCGGCGCGCGGGAGGTGACGCGGGCGACATTTCTGGCGCAGTTGGCAAAGGAGATTGCGGTGGGGCGGGTGGTGTTTCCGCCCGGAGAAAGCGGCGGGAAAAAGCCATGATCAGCAAAACCGGATTTGCACCACAACCTTGGGGTATATCGCCACCAAAACCTTGGGGCGCCATAACCGGGCCGCGAAACTACGCCGCGTGTGATACCAGACTACGCACGATCAAAACCTCCTCCCGGCGCAACGACTCCACAGCGACTCCGGCAACGTCAGCACGGCGAACGTTTCACCGATGGTATTAAAGACTTCGACGGAATAGCCGGGCTCGATGCCAGCGTCCGGCGCGGCGTGGTGCTCCACGATGGTGGCCACATCGCCCCGCGACGGCCGCCCTTTTGGGGGTTGCGCAGAGGCTGTGAACCGTCGCGCTACTGCTCACCAGCGCGTGCCGAACAGGGCAGGTCAGAGACCTTGCCCTGCTCCAGACGGGATCAATGGCCGGCGCCGGCTTGGTGCTCTTGGATGTATTCCTGCTTCAGCCCGAGTTTCTCGGGGGCGTGGAGGACGAGCATTTTCATACGGATATCGGCGGGGACTTGGGCGGAGGTCGCCTTGGACACGACGATCATCAGGCCAATCGCGAGCGGCACGGTCCAGATCGCGGGCTGTTCGCAAAGGATGCGGAGGAGCGGGTGTTGCGCCCAGAAGCCGTTGAGTGGGGCGAAGCCAGCGAAGATTTTGCCCATCGGGCCCTTGTCGAGCGCGAGCGTGCCGAGGTTGGTGAGCGCGGCAGCGCCGAGAGCGCACAGGCCGCCGGTGAGCATGCCGGTAGCGGCACCCTTCATCGTCATCCCACGCCACCACACGCTCATGAAGAGCAGTGGAAAATAACTCGCGGCGGCGATCGCGAAGGCTTGGCCGACCATGAAGTTGATTTCGAGCGGCTCGACGAAGCAACCGAGCGTGACGGCGACGCCGCCGATGAGCACGGCGGCGAC
>CAMATV010000326.1 GCA_945861235.1 Opitutus sp. GAS368 | reverse complement strand
ATCGAGCTGGCCGTCTGGCCGCCGTCGACGATTCCGACACCGGGAAGAAAACGCATCAGATCGCCGACGTTTTCGGCGCCGCGATCGCCGAATTCTTCGAACGCGACGATCTGGCGGATGTTGGCGGCGCTCTTCCGTTCGTTTTGAGCGATCGCCTGCGCGCTCATCTCGCTATCGGCCACAACGCTGAACGTGTCGAGCCGGACGGTCTCTCGTCCCGTTTGGCCGGCCCCGGTGCCCGCGCCGGCAAAGAAAAGTTCAAACTCCCGTTGGACGGCGGCTCCGGGCAAAACCTCCAGTCCAACATTCGCCGTCCGCATGCCCACGTAAGCGACACTGACGCGGGCCGGGCCGGACGGCACTCCGCTGATCCGATACGAGCCGCTCTCGTCCGTCGTCGCTTCGCGAGCGGTGCCCTCAATCGTGACGCGGGCATTCTCCAACGCGCGGCCGGTCGCGGCGTTGAAGACGCGACCCTCGATCGCGCCCGTCGGAGCAGTCTGGGCGGCGGCAACAAGCGTGAAGGCAAATGCGCTGGCGCTGGCGAGCAGGCGAAACGGGGTTTTCATGGGGAAGAGGTGGAAATAAGAAACTGCGTTTTGAGGTGGATGTGGCCGATCAGCCGGATTCAGCGCGGAGGCGCGGCCGGTGTGGAGGCGTCGCGACCGGCGGTGAGCCACTCAAGGTTGAAGCGGGCGAGCGTCAGGCGGGCGTAGGGCCAGTCGGTGCGTTTGGAGTTAGGGCGAGTCGCGCCGGGTCGGCCGCTCTCGTAGAAGCAGAGGAGCGTGCCGCCGGGGAGCACCGCGAGATCGCTGTAGGCGCTCGGACCCGGCTCAAGCGCGCGGGTCGCCACCCACGAGCGTCCGTCGTCGTGGCTAAGTTTGACGGCGAGCGTCTGGCGGTCGCGGCGAACGCCGGGCGCGGCCTTGCCGTCAGCCCGCTCCAGCGATTCCGGGCCGGAAAACAGCAGGCGCGTTTTTCCCGGCGCGGTGGGATCGGCGTAACTGGAGAGGCTCGCCTGGCAGATGGGCTCGGGCAGCGCCTCGGCGAACTCGGGGCGGCTCCAGCCGGTCGCACCGTCGCGACTGAACACGACTACCTTCCGATGGGCCGGGGCGTGATTGCGCGCGACGAGCATCACGCGGCCGTCGCTGAGTTCCGCGACGGTGGACTCGCTCATGCCGGGCGTGGTGGCGGTGTTGGGAACCGCGATTTCTCCGCGCTGCCACGTCGCGCCGCGATCGTCGCTGAAAATCGTCGCCACGACGGCCTTGCCGTGCGCGCCGCCTTCCGCCTTCGCCAGCCACACCGGCACGACCAGGCGACCGTTCCGAAGCTGGATGCCGTGGCAGGGCCCGGTCGCGATCACGCGCCACGGCCATTCCGGGCGGAAGCGCTCGGCGGCGGCGGTGATGTCGACGGGAGGGCTCCACGTGAGGCCGTCGTCGGTGCTGCGCACGTAGAAGGTGCGCATGTATTCCACGCAATAAATGAAATGCACCGTGCCATCGCGATCGGCGATGGCCACGGGGTTGTTCACTGTCTGCTGCCCGGGATCGCCGATCACTTTGCCCCGAGGTTGCTCGGCGTTGGCGGGATTGCGCGGGAGGCGCGGACCCAGGTGCGCAACCTGGCGGACCGGGCTGAACGTGCGACCGCCATCGGTGCTGCGCCGCTGGTGAAGTTCGATCTCGCCCCAGTCCAAGCCGGAGTATTTCCGCGCCTCGCAGAAGACGAGCACGGTGCCCTTGGCGGTAACGACGATGCCCGGGATACGATAGGACACGAAGCCGTCGGTCTTTTCTTGGAACAGATGCACCTTCTCGAGGAACGGTGCGGCAGGCAATGCGGGCGCAAGCAAGAGCGCGAGGAGGAAGCGGAGGCGGCTGGTCATCATTGGATCAGTTGAAATCGAATTCGAGGCGATCAAGCTGCGGGTAGCGGTCACCGTTGTCGGAGAAAAATACGGCGCGATATTGGAGGTGCCGGTTTGGGCGCAAGTCCCAGTTGCATGAGTGCACGCCCCGCGGCGAATAGTACGCAGACGATGACACGAAGCGGTTTCATCTTGGCAACACACTGCTCAGTTCCCGGCCATCGAGTAGCCAGGCGAGATTGAACACCGCAACCATCACGCCCTCGTAGCAGGTCTTGGGGCCGCCTTCAAAGTGCAGAAATATCTTGCCCTCGCTCGGCGTGCCGGCGCGGCCGACACCGAGGTTCGAATACGCGCTCGGGCCAGCGTAGACGAGGCGCTTGACGGGCCAGGTCTTGCCACCGTCAAAGCTGGCCCAGACCGTGATCTGCTCGCGGCCGTTGGAGGTGGAGCCACCGACTTTCTTCGGCATCACGCCGGCGTCGGTGTCGAGATTGCTGTAGAGCAAAATGTCGGCGCCCGAGATGGGCAGGCGGATGAGACCGCCCATGCAGCCGTAGGACGTGCCGCGCGAGCCGTCGGGCAGGGTGTCGCTGCGCCACGGGGAAATCCAGAGTTCGCCGCCGTCGTGACTCCAGCCGAAGAAGCGGTTGCCGACGCTCATGTGCTCGCGCGAGCTGTAGAGGATGCGGCCGTCGGAGAGTTCGGCGAGCGCAGCCTCGCCGGAGCCGAGCACGGGGAACGGCGCACTCACCTGCCAGGTGGCGCCACCGTCGTCGCTGAACATCGAGGTATTGTAGTGGTAGGGGCGCCACTCGACGTCGTTGGAGGCGGTCGGGCCCATGATGCGCGTCGCGAGCAGCAGGCGACCCTTTTTTGGGCCGAACTGGAGCGTGACGCCGGGCTGAAACGCGCCGACCGACTGGCGCACGGTGTCGGGCGAGCCGTGGCCAAATTTGTTCGGGCGGACGGTAATCGCCGCGCGCGACCAAATGCGGCCGTCGTCGCGGCTCTTCCACAGGTAGCCGCGGTCGGCGCGGACGTAGAGGATGTCGCCGTTGGTTTCGTTGACGACGACCTTGCCGCCGGCATCGCGGCCGATTTCGCGCGGCGGGCTCCAGGTCGCGCCGCCGTCGGCGCTTTCGCGGAGGACCTTGTCGTGAAACGCGAGCACGTGGCCGTTGCGCGCGGTGACGATATCGCGCCCGCCGCGGCCGTCGAAGAGCGTGTGGACCTGGAGCGACGGCGCGCCGAGAAAAGCACGGGCGTTGGCCGCGATCGCCGCGCGATCGGCGGCGGCGAGCGTGGCGGTGGCTAAGAGGGCGAGACTGGCGAGACGCAGGTGCATCGTGGGAAAATCGCAGTTAGAACCAAACCCCGGTTGCGACCTGCCATTCGCGGCCGGGGTCAAGGGTATAACGGTGGTTGGCGGCGACGTAGTAGATGTCGGTGTTGTCGAGAACGTTGGTCACCTTGGCGGACAAATCCCACGCGTAGCGGCTGCCCTTGGCGCGATGCTTGTAGCCGACAATCGCATCGAGGCGCCACCACGAGGGCAGCGGGCCCCAGTTGGGGGAGGCGCGCCCGGTCGAAGGCGTAATCGGACGTTCGCCCGTGTAGATCGTGCCGAGGCTGGCGCTGAAGCCCTTGAGCGCGCCGCGGGTGAAATTGTAACGATTGAAGGCCGTGAAGCGATGCTTGGGCTGGAGCTCCATCGCGACGCCGGTTTGATCGTTGCGCGCGTCGGTGTTGGAGTAGCCAGCCATAACGAGCCATTGATCGGTCACGCGCCCATTGAGGCTGAACTCGACGCCGGTGCTGCGCTGCCCGCTTTCCTGGATAAAATACCCTTCGCGATCAGGCGCGGGGTCGGCGCGCACCACGTTGTCCTGCAGGAGGTCGAACGCGGTGACGAGCCCCTGCACCCTACCTGCGAGCAAACTGAAGCGAAGGCCAATTTCCTTTTGTTTACCCACTTCGTTATCGAGTTCCGTGCCGTCGGGGTTGGAGCGGAACTCGGGGCTGAAGGAGTTATTGACGTTTCCGTAGAGGGAGAGGGTCTTCGCGGCGTTGAGATGCCAGACGGCACCGGCGCTGGTGGTGGTGGCCTCGTCGAGGCTGTAAACGGTGGGGGCGGTCGGACGCCGGAGGCCGCCGCCGGCGAACCAGTTGATGGTCTTGCGGCGGAACTCGGTGCGGCGCGCACCGGCCATCACGACGAAGCGCTCCTCGGCGAACGAGAACACGTCGTTGACGTAATAATCCTGCGAGGCGGTGTAGGTCTGGGAATCGGCGGTGAGCGGCGCGGGTGGGCGCTGGGGGATGGCGGGCACGGGCGGCTCGGCGCCACGATCGAAGACGTTCATCGGGAGGAGCAGCAGTCGGTTGGTAAGGCCGCCGAGCGCGGGATTGGCGAGAAACTGGGCGTAGGTGAGATTCGGGTAGAAAGTGTTATTGCCGCTGATGGCGGAGGCATAAGTCGTGTTGCGGTCGTATTGCTGCTGCACGCCGAAGCCGGCGAGCAGGCGATGGGCGATCGGGCCCGTGCGGACGTTCCAGACAATTTCGTCGCGGGTGCGGTAGTTGTGCGTGGTGCGCGGGAGCTCGCGCCAGCCACGCCCGGTGAGCGCGGTATCGCGGAGGATCGAAAGGGTGCCGCCTCCGGAGTTCGTTTCCCG
>CAMATV010000325.1 GCA_945861235.1 Opitutus sp. GAS368 | reverse complement strand
AATCCCCACCACAAAACCATGATACCAACAACAAATCCGTCGAGCTCACTCGACCGAGCCAAAAAACTCGTGAGCCTGTGCCTCGCGGCGTCCATCGCCGCCAGCACGGGCTTCGCTCAAGCCCCCACGGCCGACTCCATGCGTCGCCTGCAGGAAGAAAACGCCGCCCTGCGCAAACAACTCGCCGAAATCCAAGGCAAGGGCGCCGCTCCCACCAGCGCAGCCGCCGCCGCCCCATCTTCGGCCACCACCCCACGACCGGCCGCCGCCCAACCGCTCGGTACCGATGAGGGCGTCACGACCCTCACGCCTTTCGAGGTCAAATCCGACCGCGATTATGGCTACCTAAAAACCAACGCCGCCACCGCGACTAAGATCGGCATGCAGATTCAGCAAGTGCCGCTAAATATTTCGGTGATCTCCCGCGAGTTCCTCGACGACACCAACGCCAAGTCGCTGATGGATCTCTTCCGATACACTGCCGCCGCCTCAGGCGATACCCGTTTCGCGATGCGCGTGCCCTCCAACGAAGCCACCCCTCAGGGCGCCTTCACGATGCGCGGCTTCTCCGTCAATACACTGATGCGCGACGGTATCTTTCGCTACACCGCCTACAGCCTCGATAACACGGACCGCGTTGAGGTCGTCAAAGGCCCTGCCTCCGTGTTCTTCGGACAAGGCTACCCTGGAGGCGTCATCAACTACATCACCAAGCGCGCTTCGTTCACGCCAGTCCCCACCGCCTTCTCTTACGCGATCGACAGCAACGGCGGCGACAAGATCAAGTACGACCACAACGCCGTATTGTCCAAAACCACGGCCTTCCGTGTCGTCGGCGGCTACGAGGATACCACCGGCGACAGGCGCTTTGAGTTCAAAAAGGGCTTCAATATCACCCCTTCCATTTCCGTCGTTCCGTTCCAAAGCGGGAAGGTTCGCGTCAACGTTGACTTCGAGTACCTCAAGGAGCGCTTCAACTACAATGACTACGACTGGATTTATAGCGACTTCGCCGGCTGGCAGACCGCTGCCCGCACCGGTCAATATAACACCTCCACCGCGACCCTTTCTAATACGGTCGCCGGCGCCGGCGGCGTGAGTATCGTCCAAGCCACCACCACGCCCACCGTCGCCTACGCCACCTACATCAATAACAAGCGTATCGCCACAGGTGATCTCAGCCTGCCTGCCTACACCAAGATCAAGCGCGGCGGCTACTACATCGACAAAAATAACAAGACGATCTTCGACGAGGCGTTCAACTACACCAGCCGCGGCTCGTGGAGCGATAACGAGGTCAAGGTTATGACCGCTGCTATCGACTTCTCTCCCGTCGACTGGCTCAGCGGCCGCGCCGCTTGGGTTCGCGACGTCTCCAATTTTAATAATTCCGGCAACAGCGCTGTTACCACGCCTTACGCCGATGGCGTTCACTGGAACGTCGGTCTCAGCGGCGGCGGCTCCGGCTACTACCGTGAAACCAAGACCGCCCTCGTCGACTTGGTCTTCAAGAAAGACTTCTGGGGTATTAAAAATAAGGTCCTCCTCGGCGGTCAAAAATCCGACTGGCGACAACTCTACCTGGGCAAAGCTGCCGCCAGCGACGCCAATCTTGCCTTCTTGCCGGGCGCCACCAACCTCACCGCGAACCCTGACTACGCGGTTAACCCGAAGGTCTATGCCTTCGGCGGTGTGCCCGTAAATCAAGTCATCAACCAGCGCGATGGCTCTATCAAACCCGTCCGCCAGATTTATACGAATTGGGATCCTGGCGCCGAGATCAGCCCCGACATCAGCGTCTACTGGCAGGACGACCGCAACGCCCTCGACGGCTATCGCCCCACCAACCAGAGCCAATATGTAAATTATCAAGGCTCCTTCTTTAATGATCGCCTCACCGTTCTCGCCGGCTACCGCGAGGAAAAGCGCTGGGAACGCTGGCAGGATCAATCCAACAACTTCCCTTGGTACATCTACACCGCAGATATGATTACCAATCCGTCCGCTTACCCGGAGAACGTTTGGGGTAATTCCAGATCCTACCAGGCAACTATCCCGCTCGACCAGAAGGGTCGCTCGTCGATGGCCGGGGCCTCCTTCGCACTCACCAAATCGATCAATATCTACACCTCGGCTTCCAAGTTGTTCAAATTCAACTCCGGAAATGTCGGCGGCTTCTTCCCCGGGCCCGGCACGGGCGACGAACTCGGTGTTTACCAAAGTGCTCTCGATTACGGATTCCAAGGCCTCGACTCCGCCAACAAGCCGATCCTCCAGCCTGGATCATTTGTCTACCAAGGCCAAAAGATCAGCTCCGTGGCCCAAGCCAAGCAGGTCATGCAATCCAAGGGCGCTTACAACCAAATCCAAAACGAGTCGGGCTCCAATATCGAAGTCGGAGCCAAGATTTCGACCGCCGATAACAAAATAGTCGGGACGATTTCGTTCTTCCGTGGCGAACGCTCCAACCAGAAACTCGATGACGGCGCCAAGCAGGCGAACCTCGAGGAGCCGTTTAACTACAGCACCGTCCTCTTCGCCCCCGGCACCTACGGCTATAATACCCGTAACTTCCGCTGGCGCACCACCGACCTGAAGAACCGGATCGAGGGCACCGAGGCGGAAATCGTCTGGACTCCCCGCCGAAACTTGCAGGCCGTCATCAACGGTTCTTGGCTCTACACCGCAAAAACGGTGTACGACAAGACTCGCGCCCAACCCGGTTCTGCCGCTTACGCTGCCGCCGCTCCCGCGGCCAAAATCGCTTCGGATATTTACTACACCGCCCGCCTCGAAAACGTCCCGGAGTTTCGCTTCAACGCTTTCGGTAAGTACACGCTCACCGAGGACGTCGTTGCCGGTTTCGGCCGCGGCGTCTCCTTCGGCGGCGGTATGCGGTTCTCATCCCGCACCGTCATTTCTCGGAGCGTGGATTGGAATCCTCTCGCCGGCGGTTATCAGGGCGGCGACTACGTTGTCTTCGACGCCACCATCGGCTATCCTTTGGAAGTCCTGGGGTATCGCCTCAATTGCTCCCTCGGCGTCTATAACGTCACGGACGAGAAGTACTCCGAAGGTTCCTTCGTGCAGTCTCCCGCGCGAAACTGGTTGTTAACCACTTCAGTTAAATTCTAAGCACATCACCGAACTTAGGTGTTCCCAAGGGCGGAGACTTTCGTCTCCGCCCTTTTTTTTTAATTCCCGAAGCTCTAATACCCAGAAAATTCACCCTTTGATTTCTCAAGAAGCCGCGATCACATACGACCAGCAGCCCGGCGAACCCATTGATCGTAACCCGTCGTCAGGGCTTCTCGCCGTGTAGCCGCGCACACCCGTCGCAAACCTCACTTCGCCGCCGGCTTCGTCCCCCACCCATACACCCACATCGGTCGCGTCTTTACCTGCCAGTCGACAAAGCCCGCGTGCGTGAAAAACGCCTCGAACTCCGGCACCGAGGAACATTTTGAAATCTGCGCCGGCCGTTTCTGCGGCGGAAACTGCGTGCGGCTCGCCTCAAACATCGCCCACCCTTCCGGCGATGCGATGTTCGCGTTGTCACAATAAAAACGCCCGCCCGGCTTCAGCACCCGCATCGCCTCGAGCACATAGGTGTAACGATCCCATTCTTCGAGGTGCATAAACACCACCGTCGTGTAGACCACATCGACCGAGTTGTCCGGAATCGGCTGCAAATCGTAGCCGGAAATTTCCTGCAGCCGCGTATTCGTCAGCCCGAGCAATCGGCGATTCGCGAGCTTGATCATATTCGGCGACACATCGCAGCCGATCCACTCCTGCACAAACGGCGACAACACCCGCCCCACCCGCGCCACCCCACACCCAATCTCCAAAAACGTATCCGTCGGCTGGATGCCCGTGGTCTCCCGCAAAATGTAGAGCGTGTCCTCCGCGTCCGCGTGGAACTTCTCTTCGTCCGTGTATCCGGATACGACCATGTAGGCGTCTTCTTTGCTGCCCGACAGTGCTGTCCACACCGATTTGTAGTCCCCGCGGATTTGACTCATCCCGCGACTCCACCCCGCCGCCCCAATCGCGTCAAAACAAACTCCAAATCATCTCCCGCCGAATCCAACCCATCGTTCGTATCCGAGTTCGTATCCGTGTTCATCCGTGGTTAAAAAACCTACCCAAAAATCCGCCTCCCAAAAATCACGCTTCCCGCCCGTCCCAATTTTCGCAACCGTCCCACCCATGCGAATTTTGATTTCCGGAGTGTGCGGCTTTGTCGGCAGTACCCTCGCGCGCTCGCTCGCCGAATCCGGCGCCGGCCACTCCCTCGTCGGCTTCGATAATTTCATCCGCCCCGGCAGCGAGTCGAATCGCGACGCCCTAAAAAAAATCGGCGTCAAACTCTTTCACGGCGACCTCCGCGCCCCCAGCGACCTCGAAACCCTCCCTGCCGTCGATTGGGTCATCGACGCCGCCGCCAACCCCAGCGTCCTCGCTGGCGTCGATGGCCAGACCAGTTCCCGCCAACTCATCGAGCACAACCTGGGCGGCACGGTCAACATGCTCGAGTTCTGCAAGACCCACCGCGCCGGCTTCAT
>CAMATV010000324.1 GCA_945861235.1 Opitutus sp. GAS368 | reverse complement strand
ATAAAAATGGTGCCCACCGGATGTTGCATCGTCCCAGTGCAGGGGCCCGCAAATCCCGTCACGGCCATGGCGTAGTCAGCGCCCAAGGTTTCGGCCGCGCCGGTCGCGAGCGCGACGGCGCACTCGTCACTCACCGCGCTGTGCTGCTTGAGGAGGCATTCCGGCACATCGAGGAGCTGCATCTTGGCGTCGTTGGAGTAGCAGACGACACCGCCGGCGAAAAATTTGCACGCGCCATGCACTCCCGTAAACGCGTTGGCCAACATTCCACCCGTCGCAGTTTCGGCGAGGGCCAGTCTCTTTTCCTGCGCCCGAAGAAGGTCGCTGACGACTTTGGCCAACGAGTCGTGCCCGTAGCACATCAGGTCTTCGCCGAGCAGGGCACCGCATTCACGAGCGATGGCTGCGAGCTCCTCGTAGTTGAGGCGACCGCTGGGGGAACTGACGCGGCAGTCAACGGTACCTTGGTGCGCGCAAAACGCCACACTCAGGGCGTCGCCGTAGCGCTCGAAGATCGGTTGCAGGCGCGTCTCGAGCATCGATTCGCCGACCCCCGCCGTCCGAAGCTGCACATACGCCTCGCGATCGAGCAGCAATCCGCGCTCGGCGAGGCGCGGCACGACTTGCTCGAGAAACATCGGGTGCAATTCATTCGGCGGACCCGGGAGCATCACGAGCACTTTGCCGTCTTGCTCGACCCAGAGACCGGGTGCGGTGCCGTTACCGTTGACCATGACCTCGCCGCGTTCGAACCGGTCAGCCTGCTTGAGATTGTTATCTGTCATCTTCCGACCGAGGCGGCTGAAGCGGTCCGCGATCGACTGCACAATGCCTTCATCGCGCACGAGTTTCTGCCCGAGCACCGCAGCGATGGCCTCGCGCGTACGGTCGTCGCAAGTCGGCCCGAGCCCGCCGGTGGTGATGACCACGTCGGCCCGCGCCCAGCTCTCGCGAAATTGAGCGACGATCACATCGGCCTCGTCGGTAATGGTGACATTGCGCCCCAACATCACGCCCCGACGCCCGAGCTGCGCGCCGATGAACGTGAGGTGGCTGTTGGCCGTGAGCCCGAGCAGCAATTCGTCACCGAGCGTGAGGAGCTCGTAACGGATTTGGGCAACGGGCTTGCGCCCGGCGGAGCCCTGAGTGTCGGGGTTTTGTGAGGAGACCATGCTTGCGAGCGTGGAAAATAGGCAGACTATTCCAAAATGCCAGCACCCGAACCGGTTAATCTCAAAGAGAAAGTACGTCACCTGCCCAACAAACCCGGTGTTTACCTCATGAAAGACCGGCTCGGTCGCATTATTTACGTCGGCAAAGCGAAATCCCTCAAGAAGCGCGTCTCGTCCTATTTCCAACGCGGGCGCGCCCGCACCGTGTCGCAGCCGAAAATCCGCGCCCTCATCGAGATGATTGCCGACCTCGACACAATCGAGGTCAAGTCCGAGCCCGAGGCCCTGCTCCTCGAGGGCAAACTCATCAAGCAGTGGCGTCCGCGCTACAACACCGATTTCACCGACGACAAACGCTTTTTGCTCGTCCGCGTCGATCTCGGCGAAGAACTTCCCCGCTTCCGCCTCACGCGCCTGAAAAAAGAGGACCGCTCGCGCTATTTCGGCCCCTTCGCCCACAGCGGCCTGCTCCGCAAAACCCTCACGCAGATGCGCCGCCAGTTCGGTATTTTGCTCGCCGACGGCACGCCCGAAAAACTCCCCGACGGCACGTGGCGCCTCTACGACGATGTGCGCAGCGAGCTCTACGGCGCCGACACCATCGTGACAGCCGAAGCCTACCTTCGTCGCGCCGAGGCCGCGTGCACGTTTCTCGAAGGCAAGTCGCAGGAATGGCTCGAAAGCCTGCGCAACGAAATGGTCTCCGCCGCCGGCCGCCAGGAATTCGAGAAGGCCGCCGAGCTCCGCGATATCGTTTTTGCTCTCGAAAAAACGCTCGCGAAGACGCGCAATTTTGAGCGCACCGACCCCACGCGCCCCGTCCGGGACGACGAGGCGCTCGCATCGCTCCAGTTGGCCCTCCATCTCTCGTCTCCGCCGGTCACGATGGAGTGCTTCGACATTTCCCACATCTCCGGCACCTTTGTCGTCGCCTCGATGGTTCGCTTCACTGACGGCCGCCCCGACAAGGACAACTACCGCCGTTTCCAGATCAAGAGCTTCATCGGCAACGACGACTACCGCGCCATGGAGGAAGTCGTCGGCCGCCGTTACCGTCGGCTGATCGCAGAGGGAAAACTTTTCCCTGATCTCGTCGTGATCGACGGCGGCCGCGGCCAGATCGGCGCCGCGCTCAAGGCTTTTGTCGCCCTTGACGCGATGCCGCCCGCGATCATCGGACTCGCGAAGCAACACGAGACGATCATTTTTCCCGACGAGCGACCGCCGCTCAATCTACCGCTGAACCATACCGGCCTGAACATCCTCCAACGTCTCCGCGACGAAGCGCACCGCTTCGCCAACACTTACAATGCGGACCTTCGCTCGAAAAAAATCCGCGAGAGCGTGCTCGATGATTTTTCCGGCCTCGGCGAAAAACGCCGCACCGCCCTCCTCGTACATTTTGGCAGCATCGAGAAACTCCGCTCCGCGACCACCGCCGAAATCTCCGAGGTCCCGGGCTTCGGGGGAAAGCTGGCCGAGGAACTGCGCGCCTTTCTGCAGCCACCGTCGTAGCAGCTCGTTCGCTCTCTCGTTGGTCATCGCGAGCCCGAGGGACGGCGACCTGGCGATCCGCCTCGCTGACTCGTTTCGTTGCGGTGCCCCTGCACCTGCACCCACGAGGGTTGTCATTGCAACCCCGGCTCGGCGAGCTCGCATCCGTGTTTATCCGTGTCCATCCGTGGCTAAACACTCCGTGCCTTCCGCATCCGCCCTCCCCTCCTGCACCCTCGCCATCAAAGCCATCCCCAACGCTCCGCGCAGCGTGGTGTGCGGCTGGCTCGGCGACGCCCTGAAGGTCAAGGTCCACGCCCCGCCCGTCGAGGGCCGCGCCACCGCCGTACTCTGCGAATTTCTCGCCGACGAACTCGGCCTGCCGCGTCGCGCCGTCACCGTCCTCCGCGGTGATCTCTCCCGCCAAAAAATCCTCCGCATCACCGGCCTCACCCTCGCTGAAGTGAAAACCAAACTCGGCGTGTAGCCCAAGACCGCGGGCCGCTTTCACCACAGAGACGCCAACGCACAGAGAATACCCGAGCGCACTCCCAACCTCAGCTCACTGCCTCCGCGCCTCTAGGTGCAAATCAGTCCGCACCTCTCTCGCCCCCACTACGCCAACACCCCAGTGCTTTGGCGAGGCCACCTCGCCGTAGCTTCAGCGCGGACGCGTCAACCGCGCAAACCGCCACGGCAGCAACACCGCCGCGAGCGCCAAACCCGACGCGATGCCCACCCACATACCAACCGCGCCCATGCCGCCGCGGATGCCCAGCGCGTAGCCCAGCGGCAGCGCCACCACCCAGTACGCCGCGAAGGTCAGCATCGTCGGCACTTTCAAATCCCCGATGCCCCGCAGACACGCCGCGCCGATCACCTGCACGCCGTCGACTCCTTGAAACAGCGCGCCCACCACGAGCAACTGCGCCGCCAACGCGATCACCGCCGCATCCGTCACGAACCACGCCGCAATCACGCCGCCACCCAACCAAAACACGACACCGAACGCGCCCGTGATCACCAACCCGAGTCCGATCGCACCCCACGCGATGGGCCGCCGCAAGGCCAGGTCGCCCGCGCCCACCGCGCGACTCACGCGCATGCCCGCCGCCATCGAAAGCCCCAGCGGAAACATAAACGCCAACGACGCGCACGTGATGGCGATCTGGTGCGCCGCGAGCGGTGCCGCACCCAGCCAGCCAATCATCACACCCGAAAACCCAAACGCCGTCGTTTCAAACAACAACATCCCCGACGCCGGCAGGCCGATCTTCAACATCTCGCGAAACCGCGCGGTCGAATAATTCCCGAACCACCGCTGCGGCCACGACGCCCGCACCGCCGGATCGCGCCGCAACCAAACAAAAATCACCAGCGCCCCGAGCGCCCGCGAGACGAGCGTCGAGATCCCCGCACCCGTCAGCCCGAGCGCCGGCATCCCGAGATTTCCATAAATAAACACCCAGTTGAGTGCCGCGTTCAGCCCCACCCCCAGAAGCATAATCACCATCGGCACCCACGGGTGCCCCATCGCTTCCGCAAACTGCCGCAGCACAAGATAGACAAACACCGAGGTGAGCGACGCTGCCATCATCAGATAAAACGGCATCACCACCGCCAACAACTCCGGCGGTTGCCCGAAGCGCGCGAGCTGCGTGCCGAGCGCCACCATCATCAACGTTTCCACCGCCCCAAAGATCAGCGCAAGCGTCATCCCGTGGCGCAAATACTCACCCGCCTCTTCCGGCTTCGCCCCGCCCCGCGCCCGCGACACCAAAATCGACACGGGGATCATGAGTCCGATACCCACGACAAAAAACACGTTGAACACATTTCCACCAAACGCCGACGCCGCGAGCGGCACCGTGCCGGCGCGACCAATCATCGCGCTGTCCGTGACGCCCATGAGC
>CAMATV010000323.1 GCA_945861235.1 Opitutus sp. GAS368 | reverse complement strand
TTTCCCCCACGGCCTCGGGCATAGGGTGGGTCTGGGGGTGCGCGCCGGCAGCGGACTCGCGCCCGGCCGCACCAAAGATCCGCGGCCTTGCCTCCGCACGCTCCGCATGGATTTACCGTTGGCGGTCGGCTACGTTGTGACGATTGAGCTCGGTCTCTATTTTATTCCCGCCTCGCTCAACGATCCGGCGCGACGCGAACGTTTCCACGACTGCGTCAATTGGCCGCTGGCCGAACAGCATCTCCACCTCGGCGGCGTGCGCATCGAAGACAATCTCCTCGTGAACCCCGGCGCCCCGGAGGACCTGACCGCGTCCATCCCGAAATCATGGTGATCCGCGACCGGCGTGGCGGGCCCAGGGCGGCGTCAAAGTCGGTCGCGCGCCCGGTAATCTTTCTCTTGCCTCTTTCTCTTAATCTTTCTTTCCGGCCGACAATCCTCTCCGAGCCGGAGGCCTGACGAATAAGAAAATAAAGAGAAAGAGGAAAGATTGGCGGAACGACTTTGACACTGACCTGGGCGGGCCCACGCGGCCCAAATTTTCCATGGACAACCGGCACGTTGTCCCTCTCTTTTCCAGCCATGGCACAGTCCGAAAAAAAATCACTTTCGCCCCTCAGTCTCGCCGTCGATGCGGTGCTCGTCATCGCGTTTTTCACCCTCCTCTTCAATTTGGTGAAAATCCACGTGCCGTCCTCCGACCCGAAGATGATCATGC
Organism: Opitutus sp. GAS368; assembly: GCA_945861235.1. Taxonomy (GTDB): domain Bacteria; phylum Verrucomicrobiota; class Verrucomicrobiia; order Opitutales; family Opitutaceae; genus GAS368. Next base: position 3,869 of record CAMATV010000323.1, on the reverse strand, counting down.
TCTGGAGCGGGCTGACCGCCGCCTGCATGAGCGGAGTGTTTTGGCTGTGCATCCAGATGTTCCGCGTGGTGCTCAAAGCCCAGCGCGAGGCGGGGAAGAAATAAGCCCCCCTCGGCAGCCCCGCTGTTTCTCACCGCGCCCCTCGTCCGGGCGCGTTTTTTTTGGGGCTGCGTCCGCGCGCAGCGTCCGTCAGCCACTTCACCAGCGAACATCTCCACGCGAGAGTTGCACGAAGGCGTTTGTCCCTTATTCTCCAGCACTACTATGAAATCTGAACTCCCCTCAGATCTTCGCTGCCTCACCCACGCGGGACGATGGGGTTCGCTCGTGGGCATCGCCACCGCAGTTCTCCTCGCTGCTGGGTGCGCCAACTCCACGACGGTTAAGATCGATTCGCTCGCCAAACCCAAGGCCGAGGAATCGATTTCCTACAAGATTCTCAACAAAAACCCCGCCGTGGACGACGATTCGTTGCGCTACAAGGAGGCGGCTGGCTACGTGCGCACCGCCCTCTCGGGCAAGGGTCTCTACGAAGCACCGGATGCGCAAAATGCCGATCTCGTAGTCTCGATCGACTACGGAGTCGGCCCACCCCAATCCCGCCGCGAAGTCGTTTCCGAGCCGGTTTACGTCACGTTGCCCGGCCAAATGCGCACCGAGCGCGTGCAGGTCGGCACCGACCGCAACGGCAACCCCGTCTACCAGACCGTCACCGTGCAAGACCCGCCGCGGACGGAATTCGCCGGCTATCGCGAATACTTCGTCACGGTGACCGTCTACGAAAAATTCCTCCGCCTGAACGCCACCGAAAACAAACCGGCTGCGGAAGGACGCCCTCCCTCGGAAATTTGGACGGTCGACATTACCAGCGAGGGTGAGAGTAGGGATATCCGGAAGGCCCTCCCCATCCTCGCCGCCGCCAGCATCGACTACGTGGGCAAAGATTCCCTCGGCCAAAAAACGATTCGGATCAAAGACACCGACAAGGACGTCGCCTTCATTAAAAAGGGGATGTGAGCGCGGTCCGGGCGTAGAGGCGGTCACGGTGCACCATTGATCGGCTGAGGAGCTGCAGGAACCACCGGGAGCCGACCTTCCATTCGGTGACGGAATTTGGGCATCGACCCGCCCATCCCGCGCCTACGGGAGCCCGCCCATCAGCGACCGACCCCAACGCGATGAGTCCACCGCGCTGGCTCCGTGCCTTGCGGCACGCTCACCCCGAAATCACCCGAGGAGCCGGAGCTTCTCTTTGCGCTTCTCCACGCGCGAGGAGGCGATGATCGCGATCTCGTAGAGCAGATAGAGCGGGATCGCGAACATCGTCTGCGTAATCGGATCCGGCGTCGGCGTGACGATGGCCGCGATAATAAAAATCACGATGACGGCGTGGCGGCGATATTTCCGCAGAAAGTCGGTGGTCATCACACCCAGCCAGACCAGCAGCACGATCACGAGGGGAAACTCGAACGAAACCCCGACCCCTAACGTCAGCCAGGTCACCAAGCTATAATAGCTCCCGGGCGTCCAGCGGATGGCGAAGCCAAACAGCTGGTTGATCTCTACCGAGACGCGCAGCGTGCTCGGCACCAGCAGGAAAAAAGCAAAAGCCGCGCCCAACAAAAAGAGCACGAACGCCGAGATGCACAGCGGCAGCACCGCCTTCAGCTCTTTCGGGGTCAGCGCCGGTGAAACAAACTGCCCGACAAAAAAGAGGATAAACGGCAAGGACATCCCCAACCCACCCAGCACACACATCTGGATCACGACGTTAAAGCCCTCCATGATCGAGGTCGTACCCAGCTCGATAATCACCGCCGGAAAATCGACCTTCAGCTGCGTCAACGGCCGCATCAGGACCTCGTTGAACTCCTTCAGCCAAATGCCAATCAACGTCGCGAAGACCACGAACACCACCACGCTCTTGATAATCGTCCCGCGCAGCTCCTCCAAATGATCCCAAAACCCCATGGGCTTCTCGCGCGGCGAGGTCGGCTCGTCGGTCGAATCAGAGTTGTCGGGTTGGTCGGTGGAGTCGCTCAAGGAAGGAAAGGGAAGCGGGATGGTGGGAAGATTTTCTGAAAACGGAAGCGTCTTTCCAGCGATTTTTAACTCAGCGCGGCTGCGCCGTTGACAGGGCCCCTGCCCGCCCTATTGCCTCTGACAGTCTGCGTACTCACCAAACGTTCGTTTTTCCGCTCAGATAACCCATCCAATATGGCCGCCAAATCCACCGCCAAGAAACCCGCCGCGAAGGCCCCAGCCTCCGCTCCCAAGAAAACTTCCGCTCCGAAGGCGCTCCAATACGTTTACACGTGGGGCGCCAACCGAGCCGACGGTGACGGTTCCATGAAGAACCTCCTCGGCGGCAAGGGCGCCAACCTCGCCGAGATGACCCGCATCGGTCTCCCCGTGCCTCCCGGTTTCACGATCACGACCGAGGTCTGCACCTATTTCTACGCCAACAAGCGCACCTATCCGACCTCGCTGCAGGCCCAGATGGAAGCCGGCGTGAAGAACATGGAAAAGATCATGGGCTACAAGTTTGGCGATGCCGCCGGCTTCCCCCTCCTCGTTGCCGTCCGCTCGGGTGCCCGCGACTCGATGCCCGGCATGATGGACACCATTCTCAATCTCGGTCTCAACGACCAGACCGTCCTCTCCCTTGTAGCCGCGACCAAAAACGAGCGCTTCGCCTGGGATTGCTACCGCCGCTTCATCCAGATGTATGGCGACGTCGTCATCGGCGTCCAAAAACGCGAAGGCGAAGACCACGATCCCTTCGAGTCCGTCATTCACGCGTTCAAGCACGAGACCTACCACCGCGACATCATCGACAGCGAGCTGACCGCCGCCGACCAGCAGGAACTCGTCAAGCGCTTCAAGGCCCTCGTCAAAGAGCGCACTGGAAAATCCTTCCCGAACAATCCTTGGGACCAACTCCGCGGCGCCGCCGGTGCCGTGTTCGGTTCTTGGATGAATGATCGCGCTAAGGTTTACCGCGCCAAATACGGCATCCCCTCCGAGTGGGGTACCGCCGTCAACGTTCAGGCCATGGTCTACGGTAACACCGGTGAGACCTCTGGCTCCGGCGTCGCGTTCACCCGCAATCCCGCCAACGGCACCAACGAGTTCTACGGCGAGTTCCTCCTCAACGCCCAAGGCGAAGACGTCGTCGCCGGCGTGCGCACGCCCGAGCCCGTCCTCAAGTTGAAGGACCAGATGCCCAAATCCTACGCCGAACTGATGAAAGTTCGCGCCACGCTCGAGAAACATTTCAAGGACGTGCAGGACATCGAATTCACGATCCAAGAAGGCAAGTTGTTCATGCTCCAGACGCGCAACGGCAAACGGACCGCCGCCGCCGCGCTCAAGTTCTCCATCGATATGGTGAAGGAAAAGCTCATCAGCTGGGAAACCGCGATCATGCGCAACCCCGCCGACCAGCTCGAACAACTCCTCGCGCCGATCTTCAACCTCGCCGACGCCAAGAAAGCCACCGTCATCGCCACCGGTCTTCCGGCCGGCCCAGGTGCCGCCACCGGCAAGATCTACTTCAACGCCGACCGCGCCGTCATCGCCGCCGAGAAGGGCGAAAAAGTCCTCCTCGTTCGCGTCGAGACCTCGCCCGAAGATCTCCGCGGCATGATCGCCGCTGAAGGCATTCTCACCGCTCGCGGTGGTGTCTCGTCCCACGCCGCCCTCGTTGCCCGCCAAATGGGCAAGGTGTGCGTCTGTGGTGCCGCCTCCCTGCACGTCGATTACGACAAGAAGACCGTCACCGTCGCCGGCAAGTCCTACGCCGAAGGCGACTTCCTCTCCATCGACGGCACCATCGGCGTCGTTTACGCCGGCCAGATTGCGACCGC
>CAMATV010000322.1 GCA_945861235.1 Opitutus sp. GAS368 | reverse complement strand
AAGAATTTTCCGGGCGCACCCGGGATGGGCGTGAGGCCGTTGAGCTGGGAAGAAATACTGCCCGCGAAGGTGAGGCCGAGGCGGGATTTGAGATCGTAGCCGTAGAGCTCGCCGAGTTCTCCGCCCGTTATGAAAATGACGTCGCCATGGCGGCCGAGGCGGTAGAAAGCGGCATTGGCGCGGGCGGCGAGAATTTCAGGGAAACCGTTGGGCGTAAACAGCACGAGGGTGCTGCGACCGCTGAATTTATCGGCGGGGGCGGTGAGGACGGGGTCCGCGGGCTTCGCGTCGGCGGCGGGTTTCTTGCCCTCCGCGGGCGTGATGCGAGATTCGCCACTGGTGCCGGTGAACACGATGCTCGCATAGAGGTCGCCATTCGGCTGGGGCAGGAGATCGGTGATCTCGGCGTCGCGATTTTCCTGGAGAATAATGGCGGGGATCGGGGTCGATAGTGCGGTGGGGCTGAGCCCCGGAGGAGCGGAGACAGGAGCGGGCGCGGAGACGGGGGTGAAGGTGTAGATGTTTCCCTTCGGGGAGGAACCGGCGGCGATGCGGCCATCGGCTAGCAACGCAAGGCGGCGGACGTTGCGGTCACGGATTTCGCCGAAGAGCGTAATGCCGCGATCGGCGAGCAGGGCGGGGTCGGTGATCTTTTCCGGAGCAAGGCCGGAGGCGGAAAACTTTTTCAGGTCGACGCGGTAAATGCGCCCGGGGTTTCCGGTTGCGACGAGCGCGGTGTCGGCATCGAGGAGGAGGAGGTCAAAAATGGAATCGACGGGGAGCGCGACGCGGGCGAGGGGTTGGCCATCGCGGACGACGTAGAGCGAGCCCTTCGGGGACGTGCCGGCTAGAAGGGCCCCGTCGGCGAGGGGCTTGATGGCGTAGACCTGCGGATCCTCGAGTGTGACGAGTTCTCGCGAGGCGTAGGTGGAGAGCGACGGGTTGTAGGTGATCTCGAGGATTTTTCCGTCCGGTCCAGTGCCCACGAGGAACTTCGTGGGGTCGTCGGTGGCCTCGATGCACCAGAGGAGATCAGCGGGAGCGGGCACGACGAGTTCGGCGAGAATGGGGCCCGCTACAAGCCGGCCATCGGAGCGGGCGGCGAGGCGTTTGAGGCTGCGGCTGGGGACATCGCGGAAGAAATCGATGTCGGTTTTCTTCGACAGTGGATCCGCGTGAAGCACGGAGGCGCCCATGCAACACACCAGGCCGGCGAACAATGAGCGGAGAGTATGGTTTGGAGAGAGCCCGCGGACTACACGGAGGGTTCGAAGGCCAAAAAGAGTGGGCATGAAGAAGGAGTAGCCGAAGCGAGTGCGGTGGGTCGGAGTGGGTGTCAGAAAAATGGAGACAAAAATAATCGGTACGGAGGCGGCGCGGGCCGGATCACTCCACGATACGGAGCGGGCGGCGGACTCCGGTGGCGGTCACTTTACCGGGGAGGACGTGGCGTTCCCAGAGCGGGAGGAAAGCATCGCGCTTGCGAAAACGCGCTTCGTCGGAGGCGCGGGCGATGCGTTCAATCGAGCCCGGGGTCTCGGGAGTCGCCACGGTTTGGTCGCTGAAAATCTCCGTGGTTTCGACAATCGCCAGACTGAGGCCGTCGGTCGGGCGTCCGTCGCGAAGGGCGGACAGGTAGGCCGGAAAACTGCGGAGCTCGGACGCGGAGATGAGCCGGGGACGGCCCGTGAGCTCGTCGAGGATGCGGCCGGGGGCGAGGACGACTTCGAGGCGCTTGCCGGTCCAAGCGGGGTTAATGGTGAGGTCGATAATCTCGCGATGCGTGGCCCCCTGAAAATCGCGCCAGGAGAGCGTCGCCTGCACGGTATCGCCGGCGCGCGCGGTCGAGCGGGAAAGTTGAAACTGTTCGATGACGACAGTGGGATTCTCGGCGAGGGCTTCGACGGTGAAGGTCACGCGGTCGGGAAAGGTTTTCTCGTAGGGGTTTTGGAGATTCGCGGCGAGGCCCTGCACGAATTCGTTGAGACCCTGCGCAAAGCCTTGCGGCCCGGCGTAGAGACTCTTGGTCGCGAGGGACTGGGAGGCGGGAAACAGGATGTTGCCGCGGAGGCGGAAGCCGTTGGCGAGGCCGGCGTCGTTGGAACCCATAATGGCCTGAGTGAGGCCGGCGGCGACGATTACGGGGGTAAGTTGCTGCTGGCGGACGACGGAGAAACGCAACGTGCGGGGGGCGCTGCCGAGGGGTTTTACGGTCACCTCGACGTCCGTCATGGCGGGTCCGGGGCCGAGCGTGCCGGAAACGGCGGAGAGACGATCTTGCGAAATCGTGCCGATGACGGCGCCGGTGTTGGCCAGTTTCACCGACGACATGGATGACGGGAGAATGGTGATGATCTCGGTGGCGCACATCGCCAGGGAAACTTCGCCGAGGGACAGCATGGGATGGCCGAACGCGGTGACGCGATTGCCATCGATGCGCGAGACCGTACCGGTGCCGGCGATGGTAATATCGCCGGTGGCAAGGGCGACGGCGACGGCGGAACCCGGGGAGAGCGGGGTGGAGGAGGGAGCGGAGTTGAGGGTTGCGGGTTGCGCGTTGAGCGAGGCGACGGCAGAGCCGGATTGCGTGCTGCCACCGAACGCGATCGCGGAGAGCCCGAGGGCCGTGAAGCGCGGGGCGAAGAGGTCGGCGACGGCGGGATTCAGGCCGGTGAGCGTGAAGGCGGGCGCCAGTGGGGTTGGAGCGTGGGGCGAGCCCAGCGGTGCAAGCTGAGTGTTGAGAGTCGACGGAGGGGCCGATTCTGACGAACGAGACAAGCTGGTGCCGGACGACTTGGGCGTGGGCAGGGTGGACGCGGTGACGCGTTCGCGAACTTCGACGAGGTCGGCGGCGGGGGTGAAGCCGGCGAAGCGGACCGTCTCGAAGCGTTGTATCTGATAACTGAGTGCGCCGGCGAGTTTGCCGTCGATGTAGAGGGGGCTCCCGCTCATACCGGCGACTGCACCCATTTTTTGGACACGCTCATCGGTGAGTTCGCAGACGATGAGCGATTTGCCGAGGCCGAGAGCGTTGCGGAGGATACCAGTGACCTCGACGCTGAAAGGCTCGGGTGCGGTGCCGCGGAAGACGGTCCAGACTTCGCCGCGTTGGCCGGGCTTCACGTCATCGAGAGCAAGGGAGGCGGTGCCGGAGGGTTGAGGACGAGGGGCGGGCTGGGCGGGTTGGGCGAGGAGAAATTGAAACGCGGAGGACGCGGAGAGCGCGGAGAGCAGGAGCAGCCGACGGAAAGAGAAACAAGAGCGCATGAAGTGGAAAGAGACGGAGTGCGTCCGCGAAGAATCAATCAAAGTTCCGCGATGGCTTGCGACATGATTTCGCAGGCCCGGTCGATGGCGGGGCCCTCGTGGGCCGTGCTGATAAAGCCGGCTTCGTAGGCGCTCGGGGCAAGATAGACGCCGCGCGCGAGACAGGCGCGGAAAAAACGGGCAAAGAGTTTGGCATCACCGGTGAGCGCGGTGGCGTAGTCGCGCACGGGCGTCGCCGTGAAAAAGATACTGAACATGGAGCCGCATTGGGGGACTTGGGCTGGGATACCTTTGGCGCGCGTGGCAGCGAGGACGGCATCGCGGAGTTGGCGCCCGAGGCGGTCGAGGCGAGTGTAAGGGGAAGTGCCAGAGCCGTCATCTTCGAGGAGGCGGAGGGCGGCGATGCCGGCGGCCATGGCGAGGGGATTGCCGCTGAGCGTGCCGGCTTGGTAGACGGGTCCGAGGGGAGCGAGGTAGTCCATGATGTCGGAACGTCCGCCGAACGCGCCAACGGGCAAACCGCCGCCGATAATTTTTCCGAGGCAGGTGAGGTCAGGGGCAAACGGAAGTTGGGCGTTGAGGGCTGAGAGCTGCGCGCCGGATGCTGAGGAGGAAGCGGCGGGGTGGGTGGCGGCGAGTTCCTCATTGAGGAGCCCTTGCACGCCGGCCTTGTGGAGACGGAAGCCGGTCATGACTTCGTCGAAGATGAGGAGTGCGCCGTGCTGTGCGGTGACGGCGCGAACGGCGGCGAGGTAGCCGGCGTCGGGCATGATGAAGCCGACGTTGCCACAATAAGGTTCGAGAATGACGCAGGCGATTTGGCCGGGGTTGGCGGCAAACGCGGCGTCGAGGGAGGCGGTGTCGTTGTAGGGCAGAACGATGGTCTCGCGGGCGAAGGAGGCGGGGACGCCGGCGCTGTCGGGGTGGCCGTGGGTGAGCGCGCCGGAACCGGCTTTGATGAGCAGCGAGTCGGAATGGCCGTGGTAACAGCCGGCGAATTTAATGATCTTGTCGCGCTGGGTGAAGCCGCGCGCGAGGCGGATGGCCGACATCGTGGCTTCCGTGCCGCTGCTGCACATGCGGACTTTTTGGATCGAGGGCACGAAGCGAGTGATGAGCTCGGCCATCTCGACCTCGGAGGGATTGGGTGTGCCGAAGGAGGTCCCGTTTTCGAGGGCGGCGGCGATGGCGGCTTTGATGACCGGGTGGTTGTGGCCGTGGATGGCTGGGCCCCAGGTGCAGACGAAGTCGATGAGTTCACGGTCGTCGGCGGTGACGAGCGTGGCGCCGCGCGCAGCCTTCACGAAGAACGGCGCGCCGCCGAC
>CAMATV010000321.1 GCA_945861235.1 Opitutus sp. GAS368 | reverse complement strand
AGAAACGCGCGCAGGGCCGGCTCGTGCGGCTGCACGCTTTCGGCAAACCAAACGGTCTGATCGGCGGGTGGCATGGGGTTTCGCGCGGGCTGGACGCCCGGCGCACCGTTGCATCTCCGATGACACCGCGTGCGTCGAGTGGAATTCGGGCGGTGTGGACCTCGCCAAAACTTTTTTCAGATCAGGCTAAACGGAAACGCGGAGCCTGCGTTTTAGGAACAGGCGAAATCGCCGGGCAGGAGGCTGCCCGTGTTTTTGATCTACGAGGAATCTCCGTGAGCGGTCCGTGTGCTCCGGGACGATCGGGCAACCGCAGCACTCATGGCATCCGAACCGAACACCCCTCCTGCCGTCCTGAGTCGCGTGCCGCGTCGAAGCGCGTGTGCGGCTCAAGCCCGCGAGCGGGAACAGGAACGGATCAGGCGCTTGTCCGTGCAGGAACGGATTGCGGCCGCGCTCACCATGGGTGCTCGTTTCGCGTGGCTCAAACCCCGGCCGGCTAAAGCTCCCTTGTGAGTTCATGCCTGGAAAGAGCGCGATACCCGAATTGCGGGAGCGGGCGCATAAGAGCGCGGGTGACGGAAAACGGGGGACGTGTTCACCGCTTCACCCCAAACCCCAAAAGCCAGACCCCGTCCGGCTGCACGTCGGTCGATCAGCGAGGACGGGTGGGCAGCAGGAAGGAGCGGAAGCGGGATTCGGAACGTCGCGGTGGGACCGATCTGCCCGACAGACTGACCACACGCCTTTAATGCTTCGCTCAAGCGGACGCCCAAGCGCTTCCTGATCGAACAGCCGGAAAACTTGAATTGTCATCGCGCGCTACCCGACCATGGTAATTACATGAAAACAACGGCTCTAACGGTTCAATTACCGGAAGATGATGTGCAATTCTTGGATGCCTACGCCAAGAAGCACGCGGTCAGCATTGCGGATTTGTTCGCGGGCTACGCGCGGCGGTTGCAGCGCGCACCGCTGGCGCCTCATCCGGAGAATTTGAAGTTCACGGGAGCGGTGCCAGCGGACTTGGACGCCCGCACGGACCATCGCGAGTACCTCGCTGCGAAGCATCGATGAAAGTGACGGTGGATTTGAATGTCCTGCTGGACGTGGCGCAGAATCGTCTGCCTCACTATCACGCGTCCGAGGAAGTCGTGCATCGCGTCCGCCGGGGAGAATTCGCCGCCGTGCTGCCTGGACACGCCCTGACCACGCTTCATTATATTCTCGAAAAATATTCCGGGACAGCTCTGGCCAACCAAACGCTGGACGGATTGCTCGCCGATTTTGCGATTCACCCGGTGGACAAGGCGAATTTTCAACGTGCCCGCCAATTGCCTTTGAGCGACTTTGAAGACGCGGTCGTCGCGGTCACGGCGGAGGTTACGCGCAGCGATTTCATCGTTACCCGAAACGTGGCGGATTTTGTGGGTTCGTCCGTTCCGGCGATCACGCCGATAGACTTCTTGGAGCATCTCGCTGCGGTCGGTGCCGAGTAAAGGGCAACCGGGCCGGTAGTTTCGCATTGAAACAGGCTCGCCGTGAGTTGCCGGCCGATGGCGTGCGGTGCGTGTGCACGCACGGGCAGGCTGACTGGAAAAAGGGGACGCGTTCACCGTTTGAACCCAAGCCCCAAAGCCTGACTCCGTTCGGCTGCCGGGCTCGCCCGCACCCCAAACCCCAAAGCTTCTCTGACCCCCGTCCGGGCTTTCCGCGCCGAGAGGCCCGCCTCAGAAACTGATCGTGTTAGTCCATAACATCGAGCGCGGCTGCTGGTAGAACGTGGCGTTGATCGCGGTGGGGGTGTTGAACCCGGTCGTCGCATTCGGCACCAACCGGATCGCGTAGCGATTGAAGATATTCGAGACGTTGAGCTGGGTGCTCCAGTGGTAGCGACCTAGTTTGCGCGCGTAGGAGGTGATCACATTGAACTGTTGGCCGTTGGGGGCGTAGAACAAGGTGCGACGCAAGGTCAGGGCATTCGCGGCGGTGACGGGAGTCGCGTAATAATAAAACGAGCGATTGCCCCACGAGAGCGAAGCGGTGCCACCGATTGAAAAGCCCTTCAGTACGGTTTCGGAAAACGTGTAAACGCTCGTGAAGTTGAAGCTACGCTCTGGCGAGCCAGCGGTCTTGTCGCCCACGCGCGTGGCCACGATGATGCCGGGCGTCACGATGCCCGCGAGTTGCTTGTTAAGCTGCAGGTTCGAAATCGGCAGCAGCGTCGCGCCGGTGAGGATGGGGCCGTTGGCGTTGATGTTGTCCGTGTTTTTGGTGCCTTTCAGGATGTTGGCCGTGATAGAACCGCTGTTGATCGCACCGGACGTCAGGTTCGGATTGGTCCAGTAGATACTGGTGGGCGTGCTCATCATGTTGATGGTGAGCGGAGTTGCGCCCGGTTCGGTTGGGGCGAGGACGGTGGCTTCCACTACGCTCGTGGCATCGCCCTTAACGTAGACGACGACGCCGTTGCGGTAGGTGACCTGTCCGGCTGAATTGGCGTAGAACTGATCGTTGTAGAGTTGATCGTAGGATTTGGCAGTGCCGATCTTGCCGTCGCCTACGTTACTGCTGAAACGCATGCGCCAGTTGCGCGTGAGTGCCGCGGTGAACTGCGCCTGTACGCCGGTCGTCACGCGATCTACGTTCACGCTTGAACCGCCCCCGCCGCCGTTGAGGCCGCTGGGGTTGATTCCCTGCGCGATCGAGCCATTGATGCCATAGATATCATTCTGCGCCGTGACCTTGAAGGCAGCGATTGAGCCGGAGAAGCGGCGGTCGGTGGTATTAAATTTCAGACCGGCCTCGCCTCCGATTCCGTGCGAGGATTGCATCGTATCGCCAAGGGGATCGGTGGTGGCGACGAAGGGGACTTGTACGGAATCGGAGAAGCTGGTGTAGGGATGCAGCCAACGATTGAGGTTCCAGTCCACGCCGAGGTTAAAGTTCGTGGCGGAACCTTTGGTGATCCAGCGAGTTTTGCCGTTCCCCGACGACATACGATCCGAGATGTAGTCGCCTTGGCGGAAGCCGAACAGCGTGGTTAACTTCCCATCAAGCCACTCGGTGTAGTTCACTCCGTAGTACGCTTTGTTGAATATTTTTGTGCGGTTGTAGGTGGTAGTGTTCGGCAAACCCATAGGGTTGGCGGGAGTGACTAGATTTGGCTGGGGTTGATTGTTGATCTCGCGCACATAATTAACTCCGCCGTAGACGGCGCGGTCGAAGCTGGGATCTGCAAATGGATAAAGCACAGGGCCGTCGTTGACCGACCAGCGCTGTTGCGGTAGCGGCGTGCGGCCCGAGTTGGCTGACTTAATCGTGGAGTCGGGCGCGAAGATGATCTTCCAATTCGCATCCGCCTCCCACCAGTTATAATTGATTATGGCGTAGTCGGTGCGAACGAAGTCGGTGCCGAAGAGCGTTTGGGTTTTTGCCTTCCCGCCGAATAAATCTTTGGTGATCAATGCGGCGACACGTCCGGCCTTGGTGCGCGCGGGCTGCCAGGCGTCGGAGGGCGTGTTGCCCATCGCCCAGTCCGACGTGGTGTTGAGACCGGCGTTGGGCGCGTAAAAAGTGACACCGGAATTGATGCGGCGCTCGGTGAAGTTGTCGTAGCCGCCGGCCACCTGAGTCGTCAGCCAGCTGCTCCATTTCGTGTCGACGGTGGCGGTGTATAACTGGTTGCTGACCGGATCCTGAAGCGCACCCGCGCCAAAGGAGTCGACGTTGTTCCAATTGAGTTTTCCATTGAGAATCGCTCCATAGCCGTAGGCCACGCCCGTGACTGGATTCGTGGCGCCGGTCTGGTTCGTCGCGAGCAGGTATTTGAGGCTCATCCCATTGCGCGAGTCGGCGGCTTTAGCAAGTGAACCCGCGATGAAGACCTGCGGTGCAGTGAGGGAGAGGCCCGCGTTGAGGCGACGGCGGCTAAACGTCGTTGATGTGCTGATCCGGATGGTGGTCGGCACCGTTTCCTGGAAAAAGCGGAAGGCGAGCTGACCATACTGGCCGTAGGTCGTGCCGCCGATGTTCACACGCCGACTCGAGGACGTTTCGTTGAGGGTGGCGACGCGCACGGCTACCCATTTATTGCCGAAGCCGAGGTCAAACTCGCCGCGCTTCGAACCGTATTGGTCGACGCGGAACAGCGTGCTGCCTTTGAGCTTGGTATTGAAGGGCGCCGCCTTCGAGTTGACGTTGATCACGCCGCCCGCGCCACCGCCGCCGTAGAGCATGGCCTGCGGTCCGTTGATGACCTCGATGCGCTCGAGGTCGAAACTATCCGTGCGGCCGACGCCGGTAGACCCGGGATTGCCGAAGGCGCCCACGGGCATGAAACCGTCGCGTTGTATCTGGGGTGTATTCATTCCCCGCAGCTGGATATAGGCGTTGCCGTTGCGGTCGCCGGGCTGGTTGTTGGCGGCGGAGGAGGCACCGTTGTCGGGGCCGGAGGCGTAGCCGGCCCCGGCGGAGTAGCCCTGAATCACGTCTTCGACCGAGCTCGCGGCGATGTCCTTCATGAAGGCTTCGGTGAAGATGTCGGCGGACACGGGCAGTTTATCCATTTCGACGTTGAACCGGGTGATCGAGGC
>CAMATV010000320.1 GCA_945861235.1 Opitutus sp. GAS368 | reverse complement strand
GGTTTCCCCGCGAATCTCCAAGGCCTCTGGGCCGAGGAAATCCAAGCCCCGTGGAATGCCGACTGGCACCTCAACGTAAACCTCCAGATGAACTACTGGCCCGCCGAGGTGTGCGCCCTCGGCGACCTCGCCCAGCCGCTCTTCGCGTTCATCGAGTCACTGCAAAAACCCGGTGCCGTCACCGCTCAGAAATACTACGGCGCCCGCGGCTGGGTCGCCCACGTCCTCGCGAATCCCTGGGGCTTCACCGCCCCCGGAGAAACCGCCAGCTGGGGCTCCGCCCACAGCGGCTCCGCGTGGCTCTGCCAACACCTTTGGGATCACTGGCTCTTCACTCGCGACAAAAAATTCCTCGCCCGTATCTACCCCGTCTTGAAGGGCTCCGCGCAATTTTACTCGGACCTGCTTATCGCCGAGCCGAAAAACCAATGGCTCGTCACCGCCCCTTCCAACTCACCCGAAAACGCCTTTTTACTCCCCGACGGCCAACGCGCCAACGTGTGCCTCGGGCCCACCATCGACCAACAGCTCCTCCGCTACCTCTTTCACGCCACCATCGAATCCGCGAAAATCCTCGGCCTCACCGCCGAGGCAGCGTTCACCACCGAACTCGCCGCCCAACGCGCCCGCCTCGCTCCCACCCGCATCGGCGCCGATGGCCGCATCATGGAATGGCTCGAAGCGTATCCAGAAACCGAGCCCACCCACCGCCACATCTCGCACCTCTGGGGCCTCTACCCCGGCCACGAAATCTCCGTGCGCCACTCGCCCGAACTCGCCGCCGCCGCCCGCCAATCCCTCGACGCCCGCGGCGATGCCGGCACCGGCTGGAGCCTCGCCTACAAACTTATCCTCTGGGCCCGCCTCCGCGACGGCGACCGCTGCGAAAAAATCCTCCGTACCCAGCTCACCCCCGTCAGCACCGGCACCCAAGGCATCAGCGTCACCGGCGGCGGCACGTATCCCAATCTCTTCGACGCTCACCCGCCGTTCCAAATCGATGGCAACTTCGGCGCCACCGCCGGCCTCGCCGAAATGCTCCTCCAAAGCCACGCGGGCGAGATCGACCTCCTCCCCGCGCTCCCGTCCTTATGGCCCGAAGGCGAAGTCCGCGGCCTCCGCGCCCGCGGCGGCATCACGGTCGACCTTGCGTGGAAAGCCGGTCGTGTCACCACCTACCGCCTCACCTCCCGGTCCCCCGAAAAAGTCCTCGTGCGCGTCAACGGCGAGGTGAGCGCAATCATGCCGGACAAGCTCTGAGTCCACGCTGCGTTCACGATGAGTCCAAGGACGATCTTCGGGAGGAGCCTGCGTGCGGGCGATCAAAGCCGCAAATTCGCCTGCCAGCAGGCCCTCACTCCCAGCCGGTTAAGCTCATCTTGAAAACGAGCCAGGATTACCCCGGGGGGCTTTACACGTTTCACCTCTGCGGGACTCCCGGTAGCCAGCAGCCACCCACTGAAAATAACGGGGACGGTCAGTCCGGTTTGATATCAATCGCCCAAAAGATTCAGACTTTGATTTGCTCGGTAGCCGCGAGCGCCAGCGAGTGGTGATCCGCCCCCTCGCTGGCGCTCGCTGCCACCGAAAAGTCCAGAGCTCAAGGGACATTGGTCTGACGAGCTGTGCGCGCAGCTGGAGGTCGCGACAATCAACCCGCTGCCGGGCCCGACTTCAGGCGCCGGCGTCGTCCTTCGCGGTTGATCTCCTTCAGTTCCGCCCGCCGCTACCTCTCTGCCGTCCGCGCCGCCGCGACCCACGTATCGAACATCGTCGCACGCTTCGCCGTCTCCCACTCCGCCTTCGAAAATACACTCAACTCCTCGCGCGCGATGCCCGGTACGTCGCCACCCACCGCGCGGGTGCCACCCTCGCGTTCCTCGGTCGCGTAAAGTTTATCCATCGGAAAATTCGTCCGCTGCGCCCACTCGCCGATGGGGGTCTCGCCCTCCGCTTCAATCGACGCCGCCGTCCACGCCGGAAAATCGAGCTGCCGCTCCAACCAGCTCACCGCCGGCTTCGTCAACCAATACGGCCGGTGCCCGCCCGCCTCCGTAAAACCAAACTCGAACCCTCCGTCCGCTGTTCCGCGCAACGTCGCCACCCGCGCGCGCAAACTCTCGAAAAACGCATCCTGCGAACCGCCCATCGCGACCACCGAATCGACCCGCCCGTTCCAAATCAGCGTCGGCCCGCGCGCTGCGTGCAGCGCATACATCACCGCACCGCGGTCCCCGAGAAACGCGAGCGATTGATAGGGCAGCCCTTGACACATCGTCTTGCTCGACGCGTCCCAATACCCACCCGGCCCGTCGAGATTGCCACCGCCCACCAGTACGCACGCACGCAACCGCGGTTCCACGGCGCCAGCGAGCGCCAGCACAAACGATCCCAGCGAATACCCGCCCGCGCCGATCCGCCTCGCATCCACTTCAGGCCGCTCCACGAGGTACGACACCGCCTGCCGCACATCCGTGATCATCAATCCCGCCAACCGCCGCGCCAGCTCCGCATCGCCCTTCAGTTTGTCGTGCTCGCGCGTGCCGGATTTCCCCGTACCGCTGCGCTCACCCTCGCCGGCCTGATCGTAGGTCAGCACCGCCACTCCCGCCCGCGCCCACGCCACACCCGTGAAATAGGCATACCACGAATACTTGTCCCCGCCGTGTCCGTTCACGACAACGAACCCCGGCACCTTGCCTCCACTCGGCAACCGCTCCGGCAAATACAAAATCGCCGGCACCCGGGTCCCCCATTCCGTCGCATACGTCACCGCCTCCGCCACCACTCCCGGCGCCGGCACAAACCGCCGATGCGTCTTCGCCGCCAGCACCGGCAGCGGCTCGGGCACGAAAAAATTCGTCCGAATCGCCGCACGCAGTTCACCCACCCGCTCCGGCGTCCACGACTCTGCCCGCACTCCTGCGGTCAGCAGGGACCCAGACAACAGCAATTTAATGGCGGCGCGCACACGCAGGGGAGTTAAAAAAATCCCGATGCAATCCCACCCGTTTGGCAAACACGACTTCATCACATCCGAGATCGGCTTCGGCGCCGGGTGCACCGCGGCGGGTTCACCTGAACACTCCCTCGCGTTGCCTTTCGCCCCCAGCCTCGTTTTTTTCGCACCGTGAGCCCGCTCATCTTCCTCGCACCCGTTTTCATCGTTTTTGAGGTCGCGCAACTTGTGCTGGGAGAGCGCTACCTCGGCATTAAACAAATCGCCCGCAACGCCGACCCGCGCGCGCTCAGACTGAGCGAAGTCACCGCGTTTTTCTGGACCGTGGCGATTTTCAGTTACTGGCTTTGGATGCTCGGTCTCCTCTTCACCCCGCTTGGTCGCGCCGATGCGCTCGGCCTGCTCATCGTCTCGTCCGCCGGATTCTCGATTCGTCGCGGCACTCCGATAAAATGGACCCTCGTAACCCTCACGCTCGAGGGCGCCGTCCGCATCGGGTTTCTCCTCTCACTCTGCGGGATGATCTGGCGGACGTGGTAGCCGGAAATCCCCTCGATGCAGGTCTCCGTCTACCGACGTGGGGATTACTCCCCGCACTCCGTGGTTGAAAAGTCCGCTTTCGCGGCGCAAAAACGTTCCGCCGCCCGCGCGTCGCGCCACTCAAACCTATCGACGCGCGGACGCCATCGCCGCACCACATGACGCCCTCCGATCAGACCCCTAAACTGCCCACGTGGATCTTCATTGTCACCGACCTCGCCCTGCTCGGCGGCGCCGGCCTCATCGCGTGGAGGAGTCCCCGCCCGTTCACGGATGGCACGACCTTCTCCATCGTCCTCTGCCTGATCAGCGGCGCGATCGCCGGCCTCGTGCCGATCGTCGCTCACTATGAGCGCGTAAAAAACGAAACCCTCGATGATCGCCAGCGGGCTCTGGAAGCCCTCTCCCGCACGATCTCCTCGTCCGCCGAACAAATCAGCATCGCTGCCACCGGCCTGCACGCTATCGCCGAACTTTCTCTCAAGAACCTTCGCCACGCCGAACACCTCCCCCAGAAACTCCAAGAAAAGATCGCCGAGTTCCAGGCCGCGCTCGCCGCGTCCAACGACACGGAAAAAGAGGAACTCGAAAAGGAACTCGTCGCCCTCCGCACCACCGAGAGCGAACGACTCGAGTCCGTTTCGGATAAAATTTCAAAATCCGCCGCCGACTGGACCAAACTCGAAGCCGCCTCCCAAAAAAATCTCACCGCCTCGAGCGAGGTCATCGCCCACGCCTCCGCCGCCGCGCTCACGCAATTTTCCTCCGCGACCTCCGCTGCCGTCGCCCACGCGGTCACGACCGCCACGGCCGCCCTGACGGCCGCCGCCACCGCCGCCAGCGATACGATCACGGCGGCGACGCTCGCCGCCGAGCACACTCTAGCCAAGTCCCACCTCCACGCCACCGCTGAGCTTGATGCGAAATTATCCACCATCAGCGCAGCGATCTCGACGGCCACGACGGCCGCGCTCGCCACCTTCGAAGCCCAAGTCACCGCGAGCACCGAGCGCGTCGAACGCGCCGTCGACGCCGCCGTCGCAGCCATAAAAACCCTTCCCGCCCCCGTCATCAGCTACACTCCGCCCGCAGCTCCCGTCGCCT
>CAMATV010000319.1 GCA_945861235.1 Opitutus sp. GAS368 | reverse complement strand
GATCTCTGGGTCAAAGCGCTCGCCATTTCCGATTTTGCCGGAAACCGCGCCGTCTTGCTCACGCTGGATCTCTGCGGCGTGACGCGTGAAATCTCCGATCGCGTGGCCCTAGAAATCATGCGACGCTACGGCCTGCCGCGCAGCGCGGTCATGACTAATGTCTCGCACACCCACTGCTCGCCGTGGCTCGAGGGCAGTATCGTGGGCCTGCGAATTTTCCCGCCAGACGGCGTGAAGAAAGCCGCGATTTATCGCGCCGCACTGGAGAGAAAAATGATCGCCGCCGCTGCGCATGCGCTCGATTCGATGACGCCCGCCACCCTCGCGTGGAGCGAAGATCAGGCGACGTTTGGCATCAATCGCCGCGAAAACGCCGAGAAAGACGTCGCCGCACGCCGCGCCGCCGGCACGCTCAAAGGTCCCTCCGATCCGCGCGTGCCCGTGCTCGCCATCCACGATGCCGCCAGCGGCGTCCTGCGCGGACTGCTCCTCTCGTATGCCTGCCACAATACCACGCTCTCGATCTATCAGTGGCACGGTGACTACGCCGGTTCCGCCCAAGCCGAACTCGAACGACGCCACCCCGGCGCCACGGTAATGTTCACGAGCGGTTGCGGTGCCGACATCAACCCCAACCCTCGCGGAACGGTTGAGTTGGCCGAACAACACGGCCGTGCGCTGGCCGACGCTACTGATCGCGCCCTCGCGCGTCCCTTGACCCGCGTCGAGGGTCGCTTCGCCTCCGCCATGGAAGACATCACGCTCAGTTTCGCCCGCAAGCCCACCTCCGCCGAGCTCCGTGAGGCGATGGAAAAGGAGCAACCCAGCAAAGCCATGCATCAGGCGTGGTCCGCCTCATTGACGGAACAGCTCCGCACGAAAGGCGATGCGATCCTCAGCTATGCGTATCCGATCCAAGTGTGGAAACTCGGCGCGCTTTCGTGGGCCGCGCTCGGCGGAGAAGTCGTCGTGGATTACGCTCTGCGGCTCCGTTCGGAGCACAAGGGGAACCTGTGGGTCTTCGGCTACTCGACGGATGTGATGGCCTACATTCCCAACGAACGCGTGCTCAAAGAAGGCCGCTACGAAGGGGCCACGTCGATGGTCCCCTACGCACGACCCAGCCCGTGGACGCCAGGGCTCGAAGAAAAAATCGTCGCCAAGACCCACGACCTCCTCGCCCAGACGACCGCGAACTAGTGTGAGCGAATTCCGGACGCCGGTCCGTCTGCATCCGCGATTGACGTGGGACGCTACATTCGCACCGTGAGGAAAATCGGAGGAGTGGCTGAGTTGGTTTAAGGCACCTGACTTGAAATCAGACGTAGGGAAACCTACCGGGGGTTCGAATCCCTCCTCCTCCGCCATTTCAAAATCCCCTGATAGAGAGGGGTTTTTTTATGCCTCGGACCTTACAACTTAGCTTACAACACGACTACGACGCACACCCATGGCTTCCCTTTTTCCATTACGTCACAACGTCGTTCCCAGGAAGCCGCCCAATGACCCTCGCCCGCTATTTCATCACGCTACACTTCAAAGCTGGCATACCGCGAAAAGGGAGTGGATCACTAATCGCCTCGACCTTCGGAATTGAGACTGCACGGCAGCACCTCGGTCACCGGGACATTCGCACGACCTCGGAGCTTACGATAATTAACTCGGAGAAAATTGCGTAAGTGCGCCGAGGAAACCAGCGGAAAAATAGCCGTGTATCGACGACATGGGCACGCGCGTGCAACCTTCGGCCTGATGCACCCAACCCCCCGCATTCGCACGAACCCCTGTCGTTCCTTTTTTCGTATCGCCTTTGCCCTTTTCGCGGCGCTCCTCACGGTCGCCGCCTACGGACAGCCCGCCGCCGCGGCGAGCGAACCGGTCTTCTGGAGAGAGCCCACCCGCCCCAAGGACCAGAGCCACCCCTCAGCCGACGCCGCCGAGTCTACCTGAGAAAATTCTAAAAACGCTCGCCCCTTGACTCCGAGCGATCCGGGGGTCGGCCTCCGCTCATTCTCGGCCCGCGCTGCTTGCCCCCAAACGACAAGCAGCGCCTCGATTCTCGCCCGAAATCCCCCTTTCCGCAGCCGCCGTTCCCCACCCCAAGTCCCCAGCCTCAGCCGAACCCGCCGCCCTCTCAAAATCGACTGATTTACGGCTAACTCATCCCAATCCAACGATGCCCCTCCCGGATCCGATCCCCCTGAAAATCCGGCTTCCTATCAGCAACAACGCGAAGTAGTGGCTCAGCCTGGAAACAACCGTTGCCACGCGGAGGACGCATCGCGCGCCTTTGGCGCTCGAATGATTCGACTGGTCCGCGCAGCGGATCTTACCAACGAGGCGACCGCCGCCAACGCGTTGGGCAACCCCGGATCCACAATTGCCGCTGCACGTCGGGCGGTCTGCGGCTGCGCCTCGTCAGGACCAAATATTCAGCGCACCCGTTTCAGGGAGCCAAGTCGCCAAAGCTGATGCCGAGGGCACGTCCGGTGCGAAGGATATCTCCGTCCAGCGGCACCGTCCGCAGCCGGCCCACGGCATGCGTGATGAGAACGGCGTCGGTGTCGGGTGGCCGGTGCGCGACCATGTAGCCGTATTTCTCCTCGCCGATCAGCCGCACCGCGCTCGCGCCAAACCGCGTGCACAACAGCCGATCAAACGTGGTCGGAGCCCCGCCGCGTTGCAGATGCCCGAGCACGCACACGCGGGTCTCCTTGCCCGTGCGCCGGCCGATCTCCTCGGCCACGACCGCGCCAATCCCGCCCAGCCGCGCTTCGCGGATCGCACCGGTGGCGCCCAACGTGATGAAGTCTCTGCCCGCCTCCCGTGCGCCCTCGGCCACGACGACCAGAGTGAATCGTTTGTCCTGCGCCTCGCGCTCCGAGACGACGCGGCAGATGGCCTCCATGTGAAATGGAATTTCCGGAATTAAAATCACATCGGCCCCGCCCGCGATGCCCGCGTGCGCCGCGATCCAACCCGCGTAACGCCCCATGACTTCGCAGACCATGACGCGATCGTGGCTCTGCGCGGTGGAGCGCAGCCGGTCGAGGGCATCGGTCGCAAACGCCACCGCACTGTCGAACCCGAAGGTGACGACCGTGCCCTCGATGTCGTTGTCGATTGTCTTGGGCACGCCCACGACGGGAATGCCGGCCTCGAAGATTTGCTGCGCGATGGTGAGCGAGCCGTCACCGCCGACGACCACGAGCGCGCGCAGCCCGAGCGACTCGAACCCGGCGCGGGCCTCGGCGAGCACCGCCGGATCGATCGTTCGCGTCTCCCCGTGGCCGGACTTGCCCGAGAACTGACCCTTGTTGGACGTGCCCAAAACCGTGCCGCCGAGGTAGAGCAGGCCGTCCATCTGGTGGTAGTCGAGCACGCGCGAGTGGGTCGGTCGCAAGAGTCCCTCGAAACCGCCGAGGATTCCCAACGTTTCCCAATCACGCTTAGCGGCGGACTTGACGACCGCGCGAATCACTGCGTTCAAACCAGGGCAGTCTCCGCCGCCCGTGAGAATCCCAATGCGGGTTTTCATTGGACGAACATGGGCCGCGGAATGGCCGCTGTCGACACCGACATTTTTACCCGGCTAATCCAGAGCGGATGACCGTCCGCAGCTAAATCCAAGAGGCGCTGCCGGGCTTCCTACTGGAATGGCGACTCCTCATTGTTGGCATGAACCAGCCCATTCGTGTCCACGAACACCGGCTCAGCGTCCATCGTCGTCGTAGATTTCGCTGCGGGAGCAGGTGCGGCCCGCCTGTGTTCCGAGCCGATGATTGGAGAACGTCAGCGGGGCCCGCACCGGCTCCTCCGCGCCAGCGAGCACTACCAGCACTTCATATTCACCCGCCTCCACACCGCACTACGGCAGGAGAACAGTCGGTATCCGTAATCACGTAACGGAGCGTCTCGGCCCGAACCGGGCTGGGCGGCAGGACCCGGCCCGGAAGTACCGCAAAATTGGGTGCCGGCCTGGCTGGTATTGACGCGGCCGGAGAAGTGGATCCAAGGCATGGCGCGACGTCCGCCCCGGAGATCGTGAAATCAGGTGCGCGCGGTGGCGTCAGGCGGTGGACGCGGCGCTGAAAGGAGCCCTTTGACCTCCAGCGGATGGCAACCGCGGCGAGGAGGAAAGGGGGCGGAGTTTCATTTCTTTGTTATCAGCCAAGGTGATTGATCACCTTCACCGCGATCCGCCCCTGCTTCGGTTTCTCAAACGCCCGTGACGTGTCGCTGTTCAGCGTCGCCCACGATTCGGGGTTGATCTCGGCTTTCAGGGTGGTCTTCAGCGCGGAATACGGATCGTTCGCGTCGAGGAAATAGGCGTGGCGGACGAAGAAGCTCTCGCCGTTGTAGTCGGTGTCGATGAACCAGCAGGCGATGCCGTCGGCGCCGTCGCTGATGACTTCGCCGGTCTGGGACACGCAGGGGTCATACTTTGCAATTTGCACTTGCTTCCGGGTGAACCCACACGCAGGAAGGGGGATCAAGCATGGAGTTAAGGTTTTAATCTTTAATGTTGGGCCATGCCGAGAGCTCTCCTGCGGAAGAAGTGGGCGACACATTAAACATTAAAACCTTTTTACCTGCGCTGACCCTTT
The DNA here is from genome assembly GCA_945861235.1 of Opitutus sp. GAS368. Lineage (GTDB taxonomy): Bacteria > Verrucomicrobiota > Verrucomicrobiia > Opitutales > Opitutaceae > GAS368. The sequence continues at coordinate 2 of CAMATV010000319.1, read as the reverse complement.
TT
>CAMATV010000318.1 GCA_945861235.1 Opitutus sp. GAS368 | reverse complement strand
GAGCACAAAGCCCTCTACCGCCGAGGAAAAGCACCCGTGTCCTGGGACGCCCACTACCGCGCCGTCTGGACGCCCCGGCAGCTCCGCACCGGCGACTTCGCAACCTTCGTGACCTACGGTGAAATGGTGCACCTCGCCGAGGCAGCCTCGGATTATTTTTCCGCCGAATATGAAAAGTCATTCGACCTCTTCGATCTCCGCGCGCTCTCGCCGTTGAAACTCGAAGCCATCGAACGTTCCCTCGCCCGCACGGGACGCCTCATCGTCCTGCACGAAGGCCGTCGCACCCACGGCTTCGGCGCCGAACTCGTCGCCCGTCTCACGGAAAAACATTTCTCCTCCCTCCAAGCCGCTCCGCTCCGCATCGCCTCGCTCGACCTCCCCGTCCCCTTCGCCCCCGAGCTCGAACAAGCCTTCCGCCCGACGCTGGAAAAAATCATCGAACGCATCACGGAGTGGATGGGGTGACCCCAACGCTGACGTTGTTGCCCCCCTCCCCAACGTGGTCATCCTCCTCGCCCGGATAGTTCACACCCAACTTGACCCAATGCATTTCACAGAGAGCACGGAGCCCAGCCCACAGCAGTCACAGAGCGGACAAGGTATTTGGCTCCGTGACCTCGGTTCGGACCTCTGTGCGCTCTGTGAAAAAAGATTTTCTTCAGAAAAGTGTGATTGATGCGGGCTAGCGACTGAAAATCATCCATGCTCGCCTCTGCCACTATCAGTCCGCCTCGCTGGTCCGCCATTCGCCTCTTCGCCATGGACGTCGACGGCGTGCTCACCGATGGCACGGTGCAAATTTCCTCGGACGGTACCGAGACCAAATCGTTCTCCATCCTCGACGGCATGGGGCTCGTTCGCCTGAACAAAGCCGGCGTCACCGTCGCGTGGATCAGCGGCCGACCCTCCGGCGCCACCACCGCCCGCGCCACCGAACTCAAAGTCCCGCACCTCATCCAAGGCCGCATCGACAAACTCGCCGCTCTCCAAGAGCTCGCCACCGCCCTCGGCCTCACCGCCGCCCAATGCGTCTACATGGGCGACGACGACATTGATGCGCCGGCCATTGCTTGGGCCGGCATTGGCGTCGCTCCCACCGGTTCCATGTCGGCCGCCCTCGCAGCCGCTGACCTCGTGCCCACCCGCCCCGCCGGCCTCGGCGCGGTGCGCGAAATCTGCGAACACATCCTCGCCGCCCAGGTCGAGCACACCTCCACGTGAATCGCCCAAAATCATCATTCGCACTGTGTGCCGCGCTCGCCGCCTTGAGTTGCGCCGTGCTCGCGAGCCGCGCGCAGACTCCACCATCCGCGCCTTCCCCCGCGGCGCCCGCCTCTCCCGGCCCCGTCGCCGTTCCCGCAAAAAACTGGATTCTTCCGCTCTTCACGGCTAGAGACGGCTTCCGCACCATGACCCTCCGCGGCTCCGAGGTGCGCCCGGTCGGCCCTGCGCGCATCGACGTTACCGACCTCAGCATTACCGTCTTCTCCGGCGACGCCGCCGCTCACGTCGAGACGATCCTCCTCAGTCCGGCCGCTATTTTTCTCCCGAAAGAAAAACGCGCCACCGGCGAAAAATCTGTCCGTCTCATCCGCGACGATATCGAGGTCACCGGCGAAGGCTGGACCTACGACCATCTCGGCAAAAAAGTTTCTCTCGCCCGCAACGTGCGCGTCGTTTTCCGCGCCCAACTAAACGACATCTTGAAATGAAGTCCGCCCGCACCTTCCTCCGTCTGCTGTGTGTTGCAGGAGCCTGCTGGCAGGCGATTCCCACAACCGCGGCAACCGCCACTCCGCCCGAACCTCTGATCGCGCCGATTCCCACGGAAATCACTAGCGCAGGCCCGGCCGAAATGATCAGCACCGCCACCGAAACCGTATTCACTTTCCAAGACCAAGTCGTCGTCGTCGGCACGAATCTCCGGCTGACCTGCGACCGTCTCGTCGTCGTCGCCAAGCGCAGCGGCGATCCGAAAGCGACCCTCGGCAAGCAGGAAAATTTCAAATCCCTCATCGCCACCGGCCACGTCCGCCTCGTGCAAAATGACCGTGAGGCCATCTGCGATCGCGCCGAAGTTCTCCCCGGCGAAGATAAAGTCATCCTCACCGGCAATCCCGCTACGGTCCGCAGCAAGGACGGCCGCTACGCCGGCAGCGGACCTGAAATGATTCTCGAACGCGGTCAACAACGCGCCGTCATCAAGAGTCCGCGTTTCGTCCTCCCCCCCTTGCGCGATCTTGGCCCCGGCAAAGACAAATCCAAAGTCCCCGCCCCCGCCGCCCCTGACCTCAAATCGCCAAGCCCAAATCCTTCCTCCGGTCCCGCGTCCGGCTCCATCTCCGTCCCCATCACCGTGCCGATCGCGCCCAAGCCCGCTTCCCCGCAATGAGCACCACCGTCTCTGCCACCTCTGAAATCAAGACCGAGGGTCTGGTCAAATCATTCGGCGCGCGCACCGTCGTTGCTGGCGTCAGTGTTCACTTCCGCGCCGGCGAAGTCGTCGGCCTCCTCGGCCCCAACGGCGCCGGCAAGACCACGACGTTCTACATGATCGTCGGCCTCATCCCAGCCACCGCCGGTCGCGTCGCCCTCGACGGCATCGATATCACCTCGCAACGAATGCACGAGCGCGCGCGCCACGGGATCGGCTATCTGCCCCAGGAAGCGTCAGTCTTCCGGAAACTCACGGTCGAAGAGAACATCCGCGCCATCGTCGAAGTCGCCGGCGTCCCCCGCCGTGCGCGCGCCTCCCGCGTCGAGGAACACCTCACCGAGTTGTCCCTCACGCACGTCGCCAAACAAAAAGCCTACACGCTCTCCGGGGGCGAACGCCGCCGGCTCGAAATCGCCCGCGCCTTGGTCACGCGCCCCAAATTTCTCCTCATGGACGAGCCCTTCGCGGCCATCGATCCGATCTCGGTCGCCGAGGTGCAAAAAATCATCCTCCAACTCAAGTCCCGAGGCATTGGCATCGTCGTCACGGACCACAACGTCCGCGAGACCCTCCGCATCGTTGACCGCGCCTACCTGCTGCATCAGGGCAAAGTCCTCAGCGAAGGCACCGGCGATTTCCTCATCCAAGACGAGCAGGCCCGGAAATTTTACCTCGGCGAAAACTTCAACCTGTGAAACCCGAAAGTTGAGCGTTGAGCGCTCAGGGCTGAGCGCCAAACCTTGGAGCACCTGGTCTCCATCGGGTTTGAGTCTCTCCGCTCTGCGCTCTCAGCTCCCCCCCTCACTTCCATGCAAAAAGCCATTCACGGCATCACCGTCTCGCATTTCTTCGAAACCTATCGCAAGAAGCTCCTGCTGGAAACGGTCACGGGCGACGCCGGCCTGCACCGCCTCATCCACGAGGGCAGCATCAACCGCCCGGCCCTCGCCTTGACCGGTTTTTTCAAATACTTCGCTCACCGCCGTATCCAAGTTCTCGGTGCTGCCGAGATGACCTACCTCAAGACGCTCTCTCAGCGCCAGCAGGTCAGGATTTTCGAGGAGATGGTGAAACGCGGTATCCCGTGCCTCGTGCTGACCCGTAACTACATCCCCACCCATCCGCTGCTCGCCGTGGCGACCGAGATGCGCCTGCCCCTTTTCCGGACGCCGATGATCACAATGAATTTTGTGAATCTCGCCACCATCTGTATCGACAACGAGTTCGCTCCCAGCGGCACCGAACACGCCACAACCCTCGATATCAAAGGCGTCGGCGTGATGCTCCGCGGCGATTCCGGCATCGGCAAATCCGAGTGTGCCCTCGCCCTCATCGAACGCGGCCATTCGCTCGTGGCCGATGATCTCACCGTCATCAAACTCCTCGACGAACGCGAACTCATGGCGTCATCCCGTCCGCTCAACCGCGGTTATATGGAGTGCCGGGGGATCGGCATCATCAACGTCGGCGAAATGTTCGGCATCAAATGCGTCCGCTTGGAGAAACGCATCGACATGGTGGTCTCCCTGCGGGAGTGGACCCCAGAGGCGATTGAGGAGCGCACCGGCTTGGAAGAAAATTACTATGAAGTCCTCGGCATGCGCTTGCCGCACATCGAACTTTTCGTGCGCCCCGGTCGCGATATCGCCCGCCTCGTCGAAGTCGCCGCCCTCACCCTCGCCCTCAAACAAATGGGCCACGATCCCGCCAAGACTTTTAATGATCGCCTCATCAGTTTCATGAGCGCACAGGCAAATCAACTCCCCGCCACCAAAATCAAACCAGTCGAACGAGCCGCCCCTCCCCCCGCGGACCACTCCGCCGAGTAGGCCGCCAGCTTGCCGGCGCTGCCTGCCGTGCCCGGCCACCGCCGAGCGCATCTGCCGGTTTCGGTCCCTTGCCAGATTGCCAGAACGGCGGTTTCCCAACTGCCGCGTCACGTGCAGCGAGCGGGCGCCTTGCCAGCGCCCATCCATGAGCCTCGCTAACCTTCGGGAAACGAACGGGGCGTTGCACCCCCACGGCCGTGTCACGCCCAACTTTTCCCGTGACGCCCTCGTCCCCGCCACTAGCGTCGGGTCTATGTCTTCACCTGCTCCCCGCCACGACGGCCGCAAGCCCGACCAACTGCGCCCGATTTCGTTTGAGGCCAACATCGCGCCCCACGCCACGGGTTC
>CAMATV010000317.1 GCA_945861235.1 Opitutus sp. GAS368 | reverse complement strand
TGCCGCCGCTGCCGCCGCCTCTGCCGCCCTGTGGCATCGCGTCGAACTTGGTTTGCTGGTCGCCGGTGAGGACCGCGCGGATTTCCTTGTTCGAAGCGTTCCGGAGTTCCATGCCCTTGGTCTGACGATCTTCCGGGGCGACGGCAGCCATGTCTTTGGCCCACTTTTCGAGGATCGCGGTGAGCTTGGTCTTCTGATCGGCGGTGAGCTTTCCCACAGCCTCTTCGATGGACGTGATGCGCGCCTCGGGGGTCATCTGGCCGCGGCCTTTGCCCTTTTCTTGGGCGGATGCAGTGGAAACGAACGCCAACACGCCAAGCGTGAGGACGGAGATCAGGATTTTAACTTTTTTCATGGGTGAATCGGAAATAAAATTCCGGAATGGATTATTGTTTTTGAACTGAAAAACCTCCTGCGGAAGCAGCAAGGTTGAGGCGGAAGACGGCTCGACCCGTGCGGAGTTACACGACTTTTGCGTGGGCTTGCCGCCGGGTGTTCCGCCCGCCAGCGTCCCGGCCCATGATTGAGGTCTCCGGTCTCACTAAACGCTACGGCGGCTTCACTGCCGTCCGCGACCTGTCGCTGGCTGTCCAGCCCGGTGAGGTTCTCGGTCTCGTCGGGCCCAACGGCGCGGGCAAAACCAGCACCCTCCGCTGCCTCGCCGGGATCATCCCCGCCACCGCCGGCAACGTGCGTATCGCCGGTCGTGATATCTCCACCGATCCCGTCGCCGCCAAACGCGCGCTCGCCTTCTTCCCCGACGAACCGCGCCTCTTCGACTACCTCACGATCCGCCAACACTTGAACTTCGTCGCCCGCATCTACGGTGTCGCCGACCACGAGGCCATCGCCGGTCCGCTCCTCGAGGAACTCGAAATCGCCGACAAAGCCGATCAACTCCCCGGCGAACTCTCCCGCGGCATGAAACAGAAACTCGCCATTGCCTGCGGCCTGCTGCACCGCCCGAGCGTGATGTTCTTTGACGAACCGCTCACCGGACTCGATCCGCTCGGCATCCGTCGCATGAAGGACTCGATCTTGAAACGCGCCCGGGAGGGCGCCGCCGTCATCCTCAGTTCCCATTTACTCCACTTGCTCCAAGAAGTCTGCTCACACGTACTCATTTTGAAAAAAGGCGAGAAAATCGCCCACGGGACCCTCTCTGAAATCTCCGCCCAATTTGCCAACGGCGAATCCGGCGTAAGCCTGGAGGAGATCTTCATCCGCGCCACCGGCGGCTCGGAACACTGAGCTGTCGGCGAACTCCGTCCTCCGCCTTCCGATGCTCGGTGCCCTCCTTTACCTGCGGCTTACGTCGCTCAAGAACCAGCTCATCTCGCGCGCCAAGCGCCTGCGTCAGCTCAAATACCTCCTCGGCGCCCTCGTCGGCGGTGCCTACGTCTACTTCCTGTTTTTCCGCAATTTCGGCGGTGCGTCCGGATCCCGAGGTGCCGCCCGCACCGCCACCACCCAGGCCCTTGCCGCGCTGCCCTCGTCCGAGGCCCTCGCCCAAACCCTCCCACTCATCGCAGCCGTCAGCGCCCTGCTGCTCTTGGGTATCGTGATTCTCGCCTGGGTGATCCCCTCGACTACCCCCGGATTGCGTTTCACCGAGGCAGAAATCGCCTTCCTTTTCCCCGCACCCATCTCGCGCCGCGCCCTCATCAATTGCAAACTTCTCAGCTCCCAATTTTCCATCCTGTTCACGTCACTTTTTTTCACCCTCATTTCCAATCGCTGGACCTTTCTCGGCGGCAATGCCCTGACGCACGCCTTCGGCTGGTGGTTCGTGCTCTCCACGCTCAATCTTCACTTCACCGGCGCAGCGCTCACCCTGTCGCGCCTCGTCGAGAGCGGCGTGAGCCCTCTGCGCCGCCGACTCACAGTGCTCGGCGGATTGGCCGTCGTCGTGGGCCTCACCGTGGCTTGGGTGTGGCGTGATCTCCGCGCACCTGACGCCGAAGATTTCGCGGGGGTCGCACCGTTTACCGCCTACCTCCTCGGCCTGCTCGACCACGGCGTGCTCGGCGCACTGCTCGTGCCTTTCAAGTTCGTCGTCGGCCCGTTCCTCGCTCCGGACGCCCGGACCTTTCTGTTATCTCTGGCACCCGCCCTGCTCGTAATGGTCGCCCACTACAGTTGGGTCCTGCGAATGGAAACCTCGTTTGAGGAGGCGTCGCTCGCCGCCGCCGAAAAACGCTCGGCCAGGCTCGTCTCGGTGCGCGAGGGCAAAAGCGTGTTCGCCTCCGCCCGCACCCAGGCCCGCCCCGGTCCGTTTTACCTCAGCTCCAGCGGCCGCCCCGAGCTCGCGTTCCTCTGGAAAAACCTCCTGTCGACCGCGACCTACTTCAATCTCCGCGTGCTCGCCACCGCCGCCGCGATCATTCTCGTGGGCAGCAAGTGGTTTCTGAGCGGGACCACGCCCGACATCCGCGCGGCACGGGTCGTGGTGGGCATGATCTCCCTCGCAGCCGGCGCCTACGTCCTCCTGTTGGGCCCCCACCTCGCCCGCCAAGACCTGCGCGGGGACATGCCGCACGCCGACATCCTCAAGACCTATCCGCTGCGCGGCTGGGAACTCCTGCTCGGCCAAATCCTCACACCCGTCGCCATCCTCACCGGCCTGACTTGGCTCTGCCTCCTCGGCGCCGCCTTGACGCTCCAACCGACCGGGCGCATGGCGCTCCTCCTCACTCCTTCCGGACAGTGGGCCATCGCGCTGGGTATCGCCGCCCTCACGCCGTTCGTCTGTGCCCTGCAACTCCTGATTCTCAACGGCGCCACGATCATTTTCCCCGCGTGGTTTCACTCCCTCCGCGCCGTCGGCCCCGGCGGCGGCATCGAACTCATGGGGCAACGGCTCATCTTTGTTTTCGGCCAATTCATCGTGATTCTCACCGCTCTGCTGCCCGCCTCCCTGGCCGCGTTCGCCCTGATCTTCGCCACGCAGTGGCTCATCGGGGCCACCGCCGCCATCGCCCTCGCCACCCTCGTTGTGCTCGTCGTGCTCGCGGGCGAAGTCTGGTGCGCCCTCTGGTGGCTCGGCGAACGCTTCGACCGCCTCGACGTCTCCTCCGAACTCCGCCCGTGACCCACGCCGAACTCACCGCTATCGCCGCCGCTGTCGTCGGGGCCGCCCAACGCCAACTCCCGCCCGCAATCCGTCCGCTCGCCCGCGCTGTGCCCGTCCACTACGAACGCACGCCCGCCGCCGACGTCCTCGCCGAAGGATTCCCCGCAGACATCCTCGGCCTCTTCACTGGCAGCGCCCACGGCCAGGAACTCGCTCACGACAACCCCGCGCCCGCCCACATTCTCCTCTACGTCGACAATCTCTGGGACTACGCCGAGGACGACGTCGCTATTTTCCGCGACGAAACCCGCCTGACCTACCTCCACGAACTCGGCCACTACTTCGGCTGGGATGAAGACGAGCTCACCGCCCGGGGCCTCGAGTAAGCCGGCACCCGTTTTTCTGCCCGCGTTACCGCTGTGAGGCAGGCTTTCGACCCGCCCTCCCATCTGACCCGTCCTGATTGTGAATAACCGGTCAAGAACCTCCCCCACTCCGCGCTTTCCAAGTCCCTCGCGCCGTGCATAGATCACGGCTCAGTTTACCCATTTCGCCTCGTCATGAAAAAATTCCTGCTGCTCTTTCTCGTCGCCCTGTGCGGTGCCTCCGTCATACGCGCCGAGGTGTCGCGCGCCGACCTCGTCGATCGCATTGAAACCTGCGAAGCCATCCTTCAGGAATTCCAAAGCCGTCGCGACACCGCCATTCCCGCCGCCGTCCTTCGTCAGGCCAAGGCCATCGTCATCGTCAATCAGTTCAAAGCCGGCCTTCTCCTCGGCGTGAAAGACGGCTACGGGGTTATTATGGTCAAAAACGACCAAGGCCGTTGGAGTCTTCCCGTCCTCATCAACGCCGGCGAAGCCAGCCTCGGCCTCCAACTCGGTGCCAGCGCCATCGAAAGCGTTTACGTCATCACCGACGTCAACACGCCCCGCCTCCTCTTCAAACAGCGCTTCAATATCGGCGTCGACGCCAAGGCCATCATCGGCCCCAAGGCCGCCGAGACCGAGCGCTACAGCGCCGAGATCCTGCGCACCCCGATGCTGCTCTACACGAAGTCAGCCGGACTTTATGCCGGCGCCACCGTCAAAGCCGGCCACCTCTCGCGCAACGACAAGGGCAATTTCCTCCTCTACAATACGAAATACACGATGCCCGAGCTGCTCTACAGCGACTGGGTTCAGCCTCCCGCCGAAGTGCAGCCGCTGATGGCCCTCGTGCAACGCCTCGCGCCCTGAGCGCGCCGCGGCACAGTCGCCGCGTGCGAGTCGAAGTTTAAGTCGGAAAGATAAAGCCGGCCGCGCGCCCGCCGCGAACAGCCTGATTGTGCTTCCAACTTAAACTTCCCCGCTTCAACTAGCGCCCATGTGCGCGCTCATCTCCGGCTTCCACCACGTCTGCGTCAAAACCCGTGACTGGGACCGCACGATGTCTTTTTACAAGGATACGCTCGGCTTCGTGGAAAAAATCACCTGGCGCGCCGCGCCCCAACGCGCCGTCATGCTCAACGCCGGTGACGGCAACTACCTCGAAGTGTTCGAAGAC
>CAMATV010000316.1 GCA_945861235.1 Opitutus sp. GAS368 | reverse complement strand
ACCACGCCTACTTCAACCTCGCCGGTGGCGGAGACGTGCTCGACCACGAACTCACCCTCAACGCCGACACCTACACCGTCGTCGACGCGACCCTCATCCCCACCGGTGAGATCAAACGTGTCGACGAGTCGCACCTGGATTTCACCCCGCAACGCCCGCTCGGCGCCCGTGCCGCGCAACTCGGGACCAGCCGCCGCTACGACCATAATTTCGTGATCAACCGCGCCGCCGGGGATCGCTCGCTGATCTTTGCCGCCCGCGCCGTTGAGCCCCGCTCCGGTCGTATCATGGAAACGTGGACGACAGAGCCGGGCGTGCAGCTCTACACGAGCCCGCTCGGTGCCCAGCCGGCGAACGACACGTTCGGTTTCTACTGTTTTGAGACGCAGCACTATCCCGACTCAGTCAACCATGCGGATTTCCCCACGACCATCCTGCGCCCCGGCGAGACCTTCCGCTCAACCACGGAGTTTCGCTTTTCGGTAAAGTGAACGCCGCGGCGCTTGCCCCGGCGGCGCCACCACAAGGCGGGCTGCAAATCCTGCAAGGCAGCGGGAGCGGCGATGGCGAAGGCTTTCTGCTCATCGACGATTTCATCGATACGGGCGGCCCAGAGTTTAAGCAGAACCCGTGGATCTTTTTCCCCTGGGATATCGATTACCGCCTCGCGAAACCGATCCACGACGGCGGACGGGCGGGCGGTGCGCGGGCAGTGGTTTGATGAGCAGCGACCAGCAGCGGGCACTCAACTCGCCGACCCTGCAAAACAGCATGAGTTGGCCCCTGCTCTCCGCGCGACGACCGCCTTCGGCGCTCGAGCTCATCAGAAAGGGCATGAAGATCCGTGCGTCCGCCGCTCACACCGCCGGCAGCTCCAGCCGCACGCGCATCCGCGCGAGGCGTTGCACCAAGCGCAATTCCGCCCGCAGCGGCCACCAATCATAGAGCAAAAAATCCAAGGGTCGCCACATCGCGACCCAACCGCCAATCGTCAGACTTTCCTTGAGCACCGCAGCCAGAGCGCCTTGGCCAAGCTCCACGAGGAGCTCACCGATCAGCAAACAGCCCGCCAAGAACAGGAGCCCGACAAACAGGCTGATACGTCCGCGACGCCAACGCAGGCGATACTCCCGGTCTTTCAGCTCCGCCCGCTGCGCGAAGTAGTGCTGGACCGCTCCTGCGACCGCCTTGGCGCGCTCCGGCGGCGGCGGTGTGGTGAGGTGCAACACGAGCTCAATCTCCTCGGCGGGCGGCAATTCACGCGCCCAGCTGAGAATAAATTCCTCCGCGTCCGCATCCAAATCGCGGTCGTGAAACGGCGAGGGATCCATCGAATTAAAGAGCTGCGTGAGCTCACGCAGGCGCAACTTGATCGGCACGGTTGGGGTCGGGTTCATCGTCGTGGACGTTAGCTTCACTCCTGAGCCTCAGCTGCCGCCGGCGCCGCAACCAAGGCAAACTTCAGCGGACGCCCCGCCGCAAAATCAGCCACTGCGTGCAACGTCGTCTCCGCTATCGTCGTCAGCGCCTCACGGGTGAAAAACGCCTGGTGCCCCGTCACCAGCACGTTGGGGAACGTAAGCAGCCGAGAGAAGACATCGTCCGTGATCAGGCGGCTCGAACGATCCTCATAGAACAGTTCCGCTTCGTCTTCATACACGTCGATCCCGAGGTAACCGATCTGCCCCGCGAGCAACGCCTCGATGACCGCCGCCGTATCCACGAGTGCGCCGCGGCTAGTGTTGAGGAGCATCACGCCGCGCTTCATCCGAGCAACGGTGGTGGCGTTGATGAGATGCCGCGTCGTGGGCGTCAGCGGGCAATGCAGCGAAACGACATCGGCCTGCGTGAGCATTTCGTCGAGGGAGCAAACGGTGACGATGCCCTGCAGATCCGCGGACAACGGCACGGGGTCTACGGCCAGCACCCGACACCCGAAACCGTGGAGAATGCGCGCCACGCAATGGCCGATCTTGCCGAGGCCGACGAGGCCGACGGTTTTCCCGTGCAGATCGAAACCGAGCAGACCCTCAATGGAGAAATTCCCTTCGCGCACACGATTGTAAGCGCGGGGGATGTGCCGGTTCAGCGCGAGTAGCAGCGCCACAGTGTGCTCCGCCACCGCGTGGGGCGAATACTGCGGCACATGGACGACCGCGAGGCCGAGGCGCCGCGCCGCTGCGAGATCAACGTGATTGTAGCCCGCCGAACGGAGCGCGATCAGCCGCGTGCCGCCCGCGTACAACGCCGTCAGCACCGCGGCGCCGAGCTCATCGTTCACAAACGCGCACACTGCCGGAAACCCGCGGGCGAGGCTCGCCGTAGCCACCGTCAACCGCGGCTCGAAATAGACGAGCCCCTGCGGATGCGGCGCATGAGCCGCATCGAAGAACCGGCGATCATAGGGCTTCGCGCTAAAGACAGCGATGTTCATACCGCCACCATAAGCTGCATTCCCCGCGAAGCTAGGCGGTACTTGCCGAAGCGCGGGGAATCTCGGGGGCTGATCGCCGCAGGACTCCGGATGACACCGTGACGAGGGGAAGGTGAAACCTTCGCGCCCCCGAGCGCCGGAGCGCACAGCGTGTTCACGCCCGGGAGCGGCCGGCCAGGAGCGCGCCAAGATAAGGCCCGCTTACGCCAAGATCTGCGCAGCCGCCGCGACGCCGATGGCGTAGACTCACTCCGATGACAAATAACCCAGCGCAGGTCCTGTTCACCACCGAAGGATTTCCCGCTCATCCCGAGCTGAACGCCTTCGCCGCCGATAAGGCGGCTAAACTCCTGCGTCACACGCACCCCCCCGTAAACCTCGTGCGTCTCCACCTCAAACGTGAGACGCCCCATCGCGGTGCCGCGTTCTTCGCCGCCCGCGCCACGACCGAGCAGGCCGGCCCCGATCACGTGGCCCACGCCTCCGCCACCGAGCCCGAGGCTGCGATCATGTCGGCTATCGACAAACTCGAGCGGGCCCTGGTCGCCTCCACCGGTGCGAGGAAACACCAGCAACACCATCCGCACGCCGTAGAGCTCGGAGCCGCTTTGCCGAAGGCCGAGCGCGCTCGCTAACTCGGTTCGTTCCCGGCTCGCATTCAGGATCACCCCCCTTCGAACCATCCGCCCCGATGACGCCTGCCCTGAATCTGGACTTGATCCGGAAACACTCGATCCCCGGCCCGCGCTACACCTCCTATCCGCCCGCGACCCACTTCACCGCCGCGCAAGCTTTCGGCGACTTGGCAGCGGCGATCACGGAAGACAATCGTGCAGGCGCGGGCCCGATCTCCCTCTATTTTCACCTGCCGTTTTGCGAAAGCCGCTGCTGGTTTTGCGCCTGCACGACGATCATCACAAAACGCCGCGAAGCCGCGGATGACTACCTCGACGCCCTCGCGCGGGAAATGAGCCTCACCGCCGCAGGCATGGACACGCGCCGGCCCGTCACGCAGATCCATCTCGGCGGCGGCACGCCGACTTTTTTTCCCCCCGACGATCTCAGGCGTCTCGGTGCATTGATCACGGAACAGTTTCCCGTGCGCGCCTCCGACTGCGAGTTCAGCGTCGAAATCGATCCGCGGCGGCTAACCTTGGACCACGTCGTCGCCCTCCGCGAGATCGGCGCCAACCGCGCTTCGCTGGGCGTGCAGGACACCCATCCCCGCGTGCAGATCGCCGTCCACCGCCTGCAACCACACTCCCTCAATGAACAGGCGTGCGCCTGGCTGCGCGCCAACGGCTTTCGCTCAATCAACGTCGATTTGATTTTCGGCCTGCCCCTGCAGACGCCGCCCTCGTTTGCCGATACGATCGATGACGTGCTCGGCCTCGAACCCGACCGCCTCTCGGTTTTCAGCTACGCCCATGTCCCGTGGATCAAGCCGGCGCAACGACTCTTCGACGACCGGGGCGACTTGCCCAACGCGGAGCAGAAGTTGGCAATGTTTGCCGTCGCGCACGAAAAACTTACCGCCGCCGGCTACATCGATATCGGACTCGATCACTTCGCGAAGCCCGCCGACGAGCTCGCGGTCGCACTCCGCGCAGGCACCTTGCACCGCAATTTCCAGGGCTACAGCACGCGCGGCGGCGCTTCGCTCTACGCGTTCGGCCTGTCGTCAATCTCCTCGACGGGCAATTCCTACCGGCAAAACTTCAGGACCCTGCCCGAGTGGCGCGCGGCGTTGGACGCCGGCCATCTTCCCATCGAGCGCGGACTCCGCCTGAGCGAGGAAGACCTCCGTCGCCGCACGATCATCATGCGATTGATGTGTGATCGCCGGCTGGATTTTGCGGCGCTGTCGCAAACACTCCGCGTCGATTTTGCCGAACGTTACGCCAGTGAGCTCGCCTCGCTAGCCAACCTCGCCGCCGATGGCCTCGTCGTGACTTCGCCCTCTGCGGTGGAGGTCTCCCCATCTGGCGTGCCCCTCCTCCGGGTAGTCGCCATGCGCTTCGATCCGAACGCAACCTCCGGATCACGCCGGCACTCGCTCACCATTTGAGAACGAGCCCTGAAGTCGTCGTCGACTGCAACGGGCCATCGTAACCGCCACCCCACTTCCCCATGAACCTCGCAACACATTACCTCGGCCTTTACCTGCGCAATCCCTTCATCGTCGGCGCGTCTCCATT
>CAMATV010000315.1 GCA_945861235.1 Opitutus sp. GAS368 | reverse complement strand
CCGAACATCTTGGCGTCCCCGGCCGCGCACAAACGCAACGCACGTTCATCCAGCGTCGCAGAGAGAACTCGATATTTTGCTCGCAGGGCCGCCACCGTAACTTCCATTCAGCCACCCTGCTCCGTTGTCACAAATGTTCAAGTTAATTTACATAGCCTCCTTACAACTGGGGCATCAGCTTGAACCGGCAGAAGTTCAACTTGAAGGTGAGCTGGAATTATCGCGGTCGAAGCCGGCAAAGCATCGTGGCGGCGGGGCGCAGCATAGAAGCGGATACGTACCGCTGGGCGCCGAATCGGCTGATGTACAACGCCACCGGCCACTATCAATTCTATCGCAACTGGGCCATGTTTGCCGACATCAGCAGCAAGGTTGTGAATGCCGTCGAGATCACTGGCCCAAGGACTCCGTCCCATGCGCAGCTCAACAACCGGGATGAATATGGCGGAGTCTTGTCCTTCGGCGTGAAGACGTCCTTCTAGGCGCAAACCCGCAAAACCTGATGTCAAGAATACGCCTTATCTGGCCGCTCTATGCGGCAATCGCCACAGCCGGCATCGCCCAAGTCGTGGACATCGGTTCGCGCCGTGAAATCTTCGTTGACCGGCACCTTATCGCCGAACTGAAGGGGAGCTCGCTAAGACTACACGAACCACGACTGGCGCCCCCGGTCACGCCTCCGCGCCCGGACGGGCATTACGCGACGGTCCTGCATGATCGAGGCGTATTCCGGTTCTATTACCGGGGCGAAAAGGTGCCCGGGACCGGATGGAAGACGGACGGCTGAGATGTCACGCGTTGGGGTGAATTGACCTTGGGAGCGGAAAGCAAGGACGCGATTCACTGGACCCTTCCTGATTTCGGAGTATACCAGCATCCGCGGTTTCCCAACGGCAATATCATTATGGCCGATCAACCCCTGGTGACCCACAATTTTACGCCGTTCATCGACAGTCGGCCCAGCGTCCCTCCCGCTGAACGATGGAAAGGTCTTGGGGGCCTTGCCTATCAAAAACAGTTCGAGAAGTTTCGGAACGAACTCGGCCAGGGTGGGCTGAGCGCCTTTGGATCGCCGGACGGCATCCGCTGGCGGCGCTTGCAACCTGCTCCGGTGATTGCGGAGGCGTGGGGCATGTTCGATTCGCAAAACGTAGCGTTCTGGTCTGAGCTGGAGAAGAAGTACGTGTGCTATTTCCGGGTGTTCGAGGCGGGCAGGCGGAGCATCGCCCGATCCACGTCGGCCGATTTCCGCACTTGGACGGAGCCGGTGCGGATGAAACCAAATGCACCCGGCGAGGAATTATATACGAACGGGACGCAGCCGTATTTCCGCGCCCCGCACATTTACATCGCGTTGCCGACCCGGTTCGTGGCGAAGCGTGGCGCTGCCACGGATGTGGCGCTGATGTCCTCCCGGGGTGGAAATTCGTATGACCGCACTTTCATGGAGAGCCTGATTCGTCCCGGTCCGGGAAAAGACGGTTGGGCGGATCGGGCGAACTATGCCGCCATTGGGATCCACCAGACGGGTCCATGGGAAATGTCACTCTTTCTTACCGGCAGCAGGCGTTATGTGCTGCGGTTGGACGGTTTTACCTCGGTGAACGGGCCGTTTGCGGGAGGCGAGATGGTGACAAAGCCGCTGACCTTCTCCGGCAGCGAACTGGAGATCAACTATGCGACCAGCGCCGGGGGTCAGGTGCGAGTCGAACTGCAAGGCGCGACCGGACAGGCGCTGCCCGGGTTCTCGCTCGAAGACTGCATTCCCATCTTCGGCGATGAGGTGACGCGAATTGTGAAGTGGAAAGGCGGGAGCGGATTGCGCGAGTACTCCGGGAAGCCGGTGCGCCTTCGGTTCGAGCTGTTCGATGCGGACCTCTATGCGCTCAAATTCAACTGATGCCTGCCTTTTCGAATGCACCGGGCCAATGAACCGGCCGGAACGTTTCCCCGCGGCGGCGGTTGCAGCGGCGCCGCGAACTGCATGAAGCTGCTCCCTCGACTCTCCTGCCTTGTCCTGAGTGCCGCGACCGCATCTGCGCAAGCGCCGGTTGATGTCCTCGTCTATGGCGGCGTGCCGTGTGGCATCGCCAGCGCCGTCACCGCCGCGCGCGAAGGCGGGAAGGTCATCCTCATCGAACCGACGCGCCACGTCGGTGGACTTAGCACCAGCGGCATCAACACCGCCGAAAGCGAGCATATGCTCAAATGGACGATCGGCGGCTTCGCCCAGGAGTTCTATCAGCGCATGGGAAAATACTATCGCGACACCGCTGCCCGCCAGGACCCGTTGGACCCGGGAAACCGGCTCAACACGATTTACTTCTTCGAATCGCACGTGGCGGAGCGAGTCTATCTCGACCTGTTGCGGGAAGCGGGAGTCGAGGTGCGTTACGGTGCACGCGTGGACATCGTAACCAAAGAGGCGTCGCGCCTCACGGGGATCACGTTGACCGACGGCACCCGGTTGGCGGCGAAGGTCTTTGTCGACGCGAGCTACGAGGGCGACTTGATGGCGCGGGCGAAGGTCAGCTACACGTTTGGGCGCGAAGCGCGCACCGACTACAACGAAGATGCCGCTGGCGTGCGCTTCGACCAGACCTCGCGCAAGGCCACGACCGTCGATGAAAACGGCCGGTTGCTGCCCGGCATCAGCGCGTGGGCGAAGGATCTGAAGGAAGGCGCCGCGCATCCTGGCGTGATGAATTACAACTTCCGCCTGACGTGTACCAAGAAAGAGGCAAACCAATCGCCGATCCCGCCGCCCACGCGTTACGATCGCTCGCGTTACCTGCTGCTCGATCACTGGCTGCGCGGAAAGGCGACTCGGGGGGAGAAAGTGGCGATGTCCAATTTCTTCGGCATCTATCAGCGGCGCAACGGCAAGTTTGAAGTCAACAACCAGCAGGACGCGATCATCTCGCTCGGACACTTTGGCGCCCAGTTTGGCTGGCCCGATGGCAGCTACGCCGAGCGGGAGCGCATCTACTCCGACCACAAGGAGTACACCCTCGGCCTGCTGCATTTTCTGCGCACGGAGCAGGTCGTGCCAGTGCACATCCGCACCGAACTCCGCAACTGGGGTTTCGCGAAGGACGAATTCCCCGACAACGCCAACTTCCCCTACCAGCTCTATGTGCGCGAGGGGCGGCGCATGCAGGGCGAGATTGTGGTGACGCAACGCGATGTCACCACCGACCGGCGCAAGCCCGACGCCATCGGCATCAGCTCGCATTTCATCGACAGCCACCACGTCCAGCGCGTTGCGCTTTCATCCACCGAATTCACCAACGAAGGCCGGATCTGGCGCATCGGTTGGGCGTACCAGATTCCGTATCGCGCGCTCACGCCCAAGGCCGCGGAAGCAACCAATCTGCTGGTGCCCGGCGCGGCGAGCTACTCGCATGTGGCTTACTGCACGCTGCGCCTTGAAAGCGTATGGATGATCGCCGGGCATGCCGCCGGCGTCGCGGCGGCAACGGCGGCGCGCGAGGGCAAGTCCGTACAACAGATCGACGTGGCGGCGCTGCAGGAGAAGTTGCGCGCGCAGAAACAGGTGATCGATTTCATCCCGGGCCAGCCGGAGCGTTTCGAGGGCGGCACCGGTGGCCACGTGGAGTTTTGATCCGGTATTCCTTCTCCTCACGGACGAAGCCACACTTGGTGCAAAAAAACCGCGTCCCGCGTTCGCTGCGCCACGTGACTCACCCTTCCCGCTGAGATCCCGTTTCCCATGAGTCGTTCTCCTTTGCCGCACATGAACATACCGCCCATTTCCCGCCGAACTTTCTTGAAACAAACCTCGCTCGGGGGCGCGGCACTGACGTTCCCGTTTGTCACCCGGGGGCAGGCGGGTAAATCGCCGAACAATCGACTGAATGTCGCCTGCATCGGCGTGGGCGGACGGGGCCGGGCGGCGGTGATGGGGATGGCGGGCGAAAACCGGGTGGCGTTTTGCGATGTCGACGATGTTCGCGCCGCAGATACCTTCAAGGAACTGCCCGGCGTGCCGCGCTTCCGGGACTATCGGCGGATGTTCGACCAACTGGGAAATCAAATTGACGCCGTGACGATTTCGACACCCGACCACATGCATTACCCGATCGCCGTGGCGGCACTCTCCCTGGGCAAGCACGTGTTCGTCGAGAAGCCGCTCACCCACACGATCGCGGAGGCGCGCCAACTCGCCCGGCTCGCGGCTGAAAGCAAAGTCGCCACGCAAATGGGCAACCAGGGTCACGCCAACGATGGCACTCGCGTCCTCAAGGAATGGGTCCAAGCCGGCGTGCTGGGCGACGTGCGTGAAGTTCACAGTTGGACCGATCGTCCAAGCTGGCCGCAGGGCGTCGGCGCGCCCGATCACTCGAAGCTGCTGCCGGTGACGCCTGCGTCCCTCGATTGGGACCTCTGGCTCGGAGTCGCCGCGACGCGCGCCTACGATCCGGCCTATCTGCCGTTCACTTGGCGGAGTTTCTGGGACTTCGGCACCGGGGCGATGGGCGACATGGGATGCCACACGATGGATGGGCCCTTCTTTGCGCTCGATCTGGATGGCCCCTCCCACGTGGAGGCGATCAGCGCGCGGGCGACATCCCAGAGCGGTCCAATGTCGTCCGTGATCGTGTTCACGTTTCCCGCCAAGGG
>CAMATV010000314.1 GCA_945861235.1 Opitutus sp. GAS368 | reverse complement strand
AGAATCATGGTCTTGCTGACGGGGCGGCCGGCGTGGCGGAGCAGGAAGGCGAGGAGCGTAAATTCGCGGGGTTGCAAATCGACGGCCTTGCCGGCGCGAGTGACTTCGCGCGTGACGAGGTCGAGGGTGACGTCACCGCAGGCGAGGCGGGTGGCTTCGGGCGACTGTGAAGCGCGGCGGATGAGGGCGTGGACGCGGGCCAGAAGCTCGGAGAACGCGAACGGCTTCGTCAGGTAATCGTCGCCGCCAGCTTGGAGGCCGCGGATGCGATCATCGACGGAACTCTTGGCGCTGAGGAAGAGGACGGGGGTGACGCGGCGGGCGGCGCGGAGGCGCTTGACGAGACTAATACCGTCGAGTTGGGGCAACATCACGTCGACGATCATGGCGTCGTAGTCGGTGGAATCGGCGAGGGCCAGGCCGGTCTCGCCATCGGGGGCGTGGTCGGCCGCGTAACCGGATTGCTTGAGGCCGCGCACGACGAAGGAGGCGATTTTGGAATCATCTTCGACGACAAGAATGCGCATAGTGAAGGAGTGGAGTGTGGCGGACTAGGGCCGATTGGAAAGGGCGGAAAAGAAAACCGGCACCGGTCTCTCGTAAAGAAGACCGATGCCGGATTGATGACTGACGTGTTCGGAGCGGCGCGCCGACGAGCGGCGGCCCCACGGGGGCGGTTACTGCTGGCCGTCTTTGTCGGTGCCGGTTTCGTCGACGACGACGAAGAGGGTGTTACCGCGGGACCAGAGCTTTAGGAGCGTCTTCTTGGTCTCGGTTTTGGTGCTGAGCTCCACAGCATCTTTCGCGCTGGTGACGGGCTCGCGGTTGATTTCGAGGATGACGTCGCCGGGCTTGAGGCCGGCGCGGGCCGAGGCGGAGTTGGGCGCGACCTGGGTGATCAGCGCGCCCTTGAGTTTGGCCGGGAAATTCATGTCACGGCGGCCGGTGCGATCGAGGTCCTCGACGGCGACCCCGTTGAGCACGCCCTCGTCGTCGCTGCGGTTCTGCTTCGAGAGGGAGTCGAGGCTACCCTTGCCGATGCGCTTGGCGCCGGGTTTTTCAGCGGTCGTGACGGCGAACTGGGTGGTCTTGCCTGCGCGGAGGACGTCGAGAGTGAGCGTGGTGCCGGGGGCGAAGGAGCTGACCTGGTTCTTGAGATTATTCGGGTCAGTGACGGGCTGGCCGTTGAGGGCGGTGATCACGTCGCCGTCTTTGAGGCCGGCTTTGGCGGCGGGACTGTCGGGGATGGTGGCGGCCACGAGTGCGCCTTTGTTGTCCTTCAGATTGAAGGCTTCGGCGAGGGCCGGCGTGAGGGTGTTGAGATTAACGCCGAGGTAGCCGCGGGTGACCTTACCGGTCTTGACGAGGCTGTCGGCGACTTGGCTGACGAGGTTGGCGGGGACGGCGAGGCCGACGCCTTGGAAGCCACCGCTGCGGCTGAGAATGGCGGTGTTGATGCCGAGGAGGCGGCCGTGGATATCGACGAGGGCGCCACCGGAGTTGCCGGGATTGATGGCGGCGTCGGTTTGGATGAAGTCTTCGTAGCCTTCGACCTCGGCGAGGATGCCGATATTGCGGCCCTTGGCGCTGACGATGCCGCTTGTCACAGTTTCGCCGATACCGAAAGGATTGCCGATGGCGAGGACGCGGTCGCCGACTTCGGATTTTGCGCTGTCGGCGAAGGTGACGGCGGGGAGGTCTTGCGCGTCGATTTTCACGACGGCGAGGTCGGTCTGCGGATCGCGGCCGACGACTTTGGCGGTGAACTCGCGGCCGTCGGTGAGGGCAACCGTGACGATGTCGGCGCCGTCGACGACGTGGTTGTTGGTCACGACATAGCCATCGGCGCTGACGATCACGCCGGAGCCGAGGCCGTTTTGCGGCTGAGTCTGCATGTCGGGTGGGCGATTGCCGAAGAATTGGCGAAACGCGGGATGATCGAAACCGGGAGGGAGATTGGCGGCATTGGTGGCGATGCGCTTGGCTTTGGTCTCGGTCGTGATTTTAACGACGCTGGGCGCGACGCGCTTGACGATAGGGGAGAAGCTGGCGGCTTCGAGTTGGCCGCGGGCGACGGGTGTGGCATCGCGTTTAAGGTCGATGGAAGATTTATCTGAGCCGGTGCCGGCGGCGGCGAAGAGGGCACCGGCGAGTGCGAAAGCGCCGAGGGTGGCGACCGTGGCGAGCCCGGGCTTGGCGGGACGGCGGGTGACGGGAACGAGGACGAATTTTGGCTGATTCATGGTTGGATGGGTTTTGATGGGTGGAAGGATTGGGCTGAACGTGGGGGCAAGATAGCACGGGGTTTTCTCCCGGGCCTTTCCGGGACATTACAGAAATGTAAGGTTGCGGGGCCGAGTGGGGAGCGATCGGGGCGCGCACCCGGTCGAGAATTTAACGGAAAAAAGTTGCCGCCGCTTTTTCCCCGCGACGACACTCCGAGCCTCACCCTTTATGAAAAACGTTCGTCTCGGCATCGTTGGTCTCGGCAACATCGGCAAATTCCATACGGGATACCTGCTCGAAAATAAAATCTCCCGCTGCACGCTCACTGCGGTCAGCGATGCCTTCGCTCCCGGGTTGAAACCCTTCGAAGGCCGGCCTGGACTCAAGACCTTTGCGAACTGCTCGGAGATGATTCGCTCGGGTGAGATCGACGCCATCGTGATCGCCACGCCGCACTTTTTACACACGACGATCGGGATCGAGGCGTTGCAGGCGGGGCTGCACATTATGGTGGAAAAGCCGATCTCGGCGCACAAGGCGGATGCCGAGCGCTTGATCGCGACGGCGCAGGCGCACCCGAAGCAAGTGTTTGGCGGGATGTTTCAGATGCGGGTTGAGCCACGCTATCAGAAGATCCGTAAGCTCATCCAAGACGGCGAACTTGGCGAGATTGTACGTATCAACTGGATCATTACGGATTGGTTCCGCACCGAGGCCTACTACGCGAGCGGGGGTTGGCGGGCGACGTGGAAGGGCGAGGGTGGCGGCGTGCTGCTCAATCAGTGCCTGCACCAACTCGACATGCTCCAGTGGCTCTGCGGCATGCCGGCGCGCGTGCGCGGCTTCTGCCAGCTCGGGCGCTTTCACAACATCGAGGTCGAGGATAATATCACGACTTACCTCGAGTGGGCGAATAAGGCGACGGGCGTGTTCATTTCATCGACGGGCGAGGCACCGGGTACGAATCGTTTTGAGATCAGCGGCACGCGCGGCAAAATCGTCCTCGAAAACAACAAGGTTTCCTTTACGCGCAACGACTCCGACATGATCGAGTTTAGCAAAACGTCGAAGAGCGGCTTCGCGAAACCCGAGGTGTGGAACATCGACATCCCGGTCGACAGCGCGAACAACCCGCATGGGATTCTCATGCAGAACTTCGTGGACTCGATTTTGGATGGCACGCCGTTGATCGCGCCCGGCGCGGAGGGCATGGGCTCGGTCGAACTCGCCAACGTGCTGCTTTATTCGTCGCTCATCAACCAGTCGGTCGAGCTGCCGATGGACAGCGCGGCGTGGGAGGCGAAGCTCAACCAGCTCATCGCGGAGTCGCGGCATGAAAAGAAAGTCACGCAGAACGTGACGGAAGATTTCACGAAGTCATTCGGACGTTGAGCCTGAGCGATGAGAGCGGCTGGGCAGTGATCAGAGGCACCAGCCGCTCATTGACGCCAGCCACGATGACGGGTGGACTTGGCGGATCGTGAATGCCCTGATTTCTTCGCGCGTGAGCCGAGGAAGTGACGAAGTGCTTCGGATGCGATTTTTCCAACCTCTACGAAAGTGATCCTTCAATGAAAACCCAAATCCCCGATGCGGTGTCGCGCCGTGAATTCCTGAAACACACGGGTCGCTTGGCGACGGTGTCCGCCCTCGCGGGGGTGACGTTACCCTACGTGCACGCGGCCGGCAGCGACTTGATTCAAGTGGCGCTCGTCGGCTGCGGCGGTCGCGGCACAGGAGCGGCCGGCCAGGCGCTCTCGACCAAGAGCGGGCCCATCAAACTTGTCGCGATGGCGGATGTGTTCGATCCGCGCCTCGGGGCGGCGCACGGGCGCTTGACGAAACAGTTCGCCGCGCAACCGAGCTTGGTAGACGTGCCGGAAGACCGGCGGTTCATCGGCCTGGATTCCTACAAGGCGGCGATGGATGTCCTGAAGCCGGGTGATGTCGTGATCCTCGCGACGCCGCCGGCGTTTCGGTGGGTGCATTTTGGCTACGCGATTGCGAAGGGGTTGCACGTGTTCATGGAAAAACCTGTCACGGTCGACGGGCCCACGAGCAAGCGCATGTTGCTCCTCGGCGAGGAAGCGTCGCGGAAGAACCTCAAAGTCGGCGTGGGTCTGATGTGCCGCCATTGCAAGGCCCGCGGCGAACTGGCCGAGCGGATTCAGCAAGGGGAAATCGGCGATTTACTGATGATGCGCGCCTACCGGTTGCACGGGCCGATCGGCTTTTTTGCATCGCCGCCGAAGCCGGCCAACCAGACCCACCTGATGTATCAGATTGAGCGATTCCACAGTTTTATGTGGGCGAGTGGCGGGGCGTTCAGCGATTTCTACATTCATAATATTGACGAATGTTCGTGGATGAAGGGCGCGTGGCCGGTGAAGGCGCAAGCCAACGGCGGACGGCACTATCG
>CAMATV010000313.1 GCA_945861235.1 Opitutus sp. GAS368 | reverse complement strand
CAAAAAAATCAGCGGCGGCGCGCGAGGAACGAGGGAGAGAATCCTCCGCGCCGTAACCGACGCGGATACGAGGCGGAGGACGGCACTCAGACTTTGTCGGTCTTTTTCTTGTCCGGCAGCGCGCGGGTCGAAACTTCGGCTTTTAGTTTCGCGACGAACGCGTCGAGCGAGATGACGCCCTCGTCGCCCCGGGCGCGACTGCGGACGGACACACTTTGGGTCTCAGCTTCCTTGTAGCCCATGACGAGTGTGTAGGGAACCTTGTCGAGCTCGGCGCGGCGGATCTTACCGCCGAGTTTGTCAGAGTGCTCGTCGATGGTGGCCCGGAAACCCTCGGCCTTGAGACGAGTGAGAAACGCGCGCGCGTAGTCGTTGAGATTGTCGCTGATGGGTACGAGGCGCACCTGTTCGGGTGCGAGCCAGGCGGGGAAGTCGCCGCCGAAGTGCTCGATCAGGACACCGCAGAAACGCTCCATCGAGCCAAAGGGCGCGCGATGGATCATGACGGGGCGATGCTTGGCGTTGTCGGCGCCGATGTAGTGCAGGTCGAACCGAACTGGGAGCACGTAGTCCACCTGCACGGTGCCGAGCTGCCACTCGCGGCCGATCACGTCCTTGATGACGAAGTCGATCTTCGGGCCGTAGAACGCGGCCTCGCCGGGCTCCTCGGTGAACGGCACGCCGAGGGATTTCGCGGCTTCGCGGCAGGCGGCTTCGGCTTTGTCCCATTGTTCGGGATTGCCCGCAAATTTCTTGCCGTCGGGATCGCGGAGGCCGACGCGCACACGGTAATCGGTCATGCCGAGGGTGGTGAGAACGACCTTGACGAGGGCGAGACAGCCGAGGACTTCGGCGGCGACCTGTTCCTCGGTGCAGAAAAGATGGGCGTCGTCCTGGGTGAAGCCGCGGACGCGCGTCATGCCGTTGAGCTCGCCGGATTGTTCCCAGCGATAAACCGTGCCGAACTCGGCGAGGCGCACGGGGAGGTCTCGGTAACTGTGCGGCTGGGACGCGAAAATTTTGATGTGATGCGGGCAGTTCATCGGTTTCAGCATGAAACCGTTGAGGAGCTTGTCGTCGGGCAGCACGCGGTCGGGCGTGATGGTTTCCTTGCCGGTCCGAGTATTGATCTGCGCGGCAAGTTGGGCGGACACGCCATCAAGGCGTGCGTAGGCTTCGGCGCAGGAGCAGCCTTCGCTGAGGGCTTTCGCGAGCGACTCGTTTTCGAAAACCGGCGAGAACTGCGACTCTTTGTAGTAAGGGAAGTGACCGGAAGTTTTGTAGAGTTCGAGCTTGCCGATGTGCGGCGTGAAGACCTGCGAGTAGCCCTGCTTGCGGAGCTCGCCGCCGATGAAATCCTGCAACTCTTGGCGGATGATGGAGCCATTGGGCGTCCAGAGGATGAGGCCCTGGCCGACGTCTTCGTCGATATGGAAAAGTTTCAGTTCCTTGCCGAGTTTGCGGTGGTCACGGGCCTTGGCCTGCTCGGTGCGCTCGAGGTGTTGGGCGAGTTCGTCCTTCGTCGGAAACGCCGTGCCGTAGATGCGTTGGAGCTGCTTGTTCTTCTCATCGCCACGGTGATACGCGCCGGCGATGGAGAGAAGTTTGAAGGCTTTTAGCTTGGAAGAATAGCGCACGTGCGTGCCGGCGCAGAGATCCATGAACTCGCCGTTTTGGTAAAACGAAATCTTCTCGCCCTCGGGGATGTCGGCGAGACGGCCGAGTTTGTAGCGCTCCTGGCCGCGCGACTTGATGATCTCGACGGCTTCCTCGCGGGAGACTTCTTTGCGGTCGAAACGCTGGTTTTCATCGGCGACCTTTTTCATCTCGGCCTCGAGTTTTACGAGGTCGTCGGCAGTGAGTTTGTGATCGAGGTCGAGATCGTAGTAGAACCCGGTGTCTGTGGGCGGACCGATGTCGAGCTTGGCATCAGGAAAGATGCGGAGAATAGCGGTCGCAAGGATGTGCGAGGCCGAGTGGCGAAGTTCTTCGAGCGGAGACATGACGTGGGACATAGCGGGAAGGGGAGGAAAAGTTGAGAGCTGAGAGTTGAGCGCAGACAGTCCAGGGGCGAAAGGCAGATCAGGCTTTTTTGTGAGGTTCCAGTTTGTAATCGGTTTTGCTGTCGAGCATCGACCAGCCGGCGGCGGTGAGTTCTTTGCGCAGGGCGTCGGCGGTGGCGAAATCTTTGGCTTGTTTCGCGGCCCAGCGTGTGGCGGCGAGGGCGGTGATGGCGGCGGGAACTTCGGCTTTCGGCGCGGTGGGAGCGGTGAGGTCGAAGCCGAGCGCGAACATCGCTCGATCAAACAGCGCCGCATTTACATCGCTGGGTTTGCTATGATTTATCGCCGTGAACAGTGCGCCCAACGCGGCGGGCGTGTTGAGGTCGTCGTGGAGTGCTGCGACGACCGAAGCGTAGACATTCACCAACCCGGTAGAGTCAGCCATGGCGGCGCGAAACGTGCGCAGGGTGGCCAGCGCGCTCTCCGCCGCGCGCAGCGAATCGAGCATAAAGTTGAGCTGCTTGCGTGGATGCCCCATGAGCAACGCATAGCGGACGGCCATCGGTGAGTAGCCCTTCTCGACGAGGTCGGTGAGCGTGTAGTAGTTCCCCTTGCTCTTGCTCATTGTGGTGCCCTCAACGAGGAGGTGCTCGCTGTGATACCAGTGGTGCGCGAAGGTCGTGCCGTTGCAGCATTCGCTTTGGGCAATCTCGTTTTCGTGGTGCGGGAAGAGCAGGTCCACGCCGCCGGAGTGGAGGTCGATGGTGTCGCCAAGGAGAGACTTGCTCATCGCACTACACTCGATGTGCCAGCCGGGGCGGCCGGCACTCGCGCCGCGCGGGCCGGGCCATTTCACGTCGCCGTCTTCCTCGGGCTTGTAGGCTTTCCAGAGCGCAAAGTCGGACACGGAGTCTTTGTGGTCGGCGTCGGCGACGATGTTGGTGATCTTGAGCTCTCGCTCCTTGATGCGCGAGAGGGCGCCGTAGCCGGGGAACGACTCGAGTTTAAAGTAGACTGAGCCGTCGGCGGCGCGGTAGGCGTTACCTTTTTCCATCAACACCTCGATCATGTTCACCTGTTCCTTGATGTAGCCGGTGGCGGTGGGTTCGGCGTGGGGGCGCAGGCAATTGAGCGCGTCGCAGTCGGCGTGGAATTTGTCGGTCCACTTTTTGGTGATCTCGGCAAGCGGCCGTTTTTCCTTTTGGGTCTGGCCAATCGTGCGGTCGTCGACGTCGGTGAGGTTGCGGACGTGCTTCACTTTGTTCGCGCCGAATTCGAGTTCGAGGAGGCGACGAAGGACGTCGTTGACGACGAAAGTGCGGAAGTTGCCGATGTGGGCGGGGGCGTAGACCGTCGGGCCGCAGTTGTAGAAACGGAAGACGCCGTCGGGGTGAGCCGGGGTGAGCGGCTTGAGGGTGCGCTCGAGAGAATCGAAAAGATGAATAGGCATGAACCAGATTTGAAACCGCTAATCCTCGCTAATTGGCACGAAGAAAGAAAGGGCTGGCTACATTTTTTTGAAGATTAGCGTGAATTAGCGGGGATTAGCGGTTAATTCCGTGCCTTCCTTCCACGCACCATGCCCGACCCCTTCAAGCTCGAGTTGTCTCATCGTCCGCGGCGACTGCGTCGCACGGCCAGTTTGCGCGCGATGGTCGAGGAGACTGTGCTGCGCTCGGCGGATTTTATCGCGCCGCTGTTTGTGGTGGACGGCAAAGGCCCGCCCGAGGCGATCGCGTCGATGCCGAGTGTCTTTCGGCTGAATATCCAAGACCTCGTCAAAGAGTGCCGCGCACTCGCGAAGCTCGGGGTGCCAGCCGTGGCGCTGTTTCCGAAACTCGACGCGAGTTTGAAGGACGATGAGGGCACGCAGGCGCTCAACGAAGAGACGCTCGTGCTGCGCGCGGTCCGGGCGGTCAAGAAGGCGTTGCCGCAGATGACGGTGATCACGGATGTCGCCCTCGATCCTTACACGAGCCACGGGCATGACGG
The DNA here is from genome assembly GCA_945861235.1 of Opitutus sp. GAS368. Lineage (GTDB taxonomy): Bacteria > Verrucomicrobiota > Verrucomicrobiia > Opitutales > Opitutaceae > GAS368. The sequence continues at coordinate 667 of CAMATV010000313.1, read as the reverse complement.
CGTGCTCACTGCGGCTCGCGATGACGTCGCGAACGATCGGACCGTCGGCATTTTGGCGAAAATGGCGGTGCTGCAAGCGCAGGCGGGCGTGGATTTGGTGGCACCGAGCGACATGATGGATGGGCGGGTGGGGGCGATTCGCCGGGCGCTGGATGCGGCGGACTTCACGGGCGTGGGCATTATGGCGTATTCGGTGAAATTTGCCTCGGCGTACTACGGTCCGTTTCGCGATGCGGTCGGCAGCGCGAAGGCGGCAGGCACAAATTTACTGAGCAAGGCGACCTATCAGATGAATCCGGCGAACCGCCGCGAGGCTTTGGTCGAGGCCGCGCTCGATGTGGCCGAAGGTGCGGACATCATTATGGTGAAACCGGCAGGACCCTATCTCGACATCATCCGCGACGTGCGTAACGCGACCCAGAAGCCGATCGCGGCGTATCAGGTTTCCGGAGAATACGCGCAGCTGCACGCGGCGGCAAAAATGGGGTGGTTGGATCTGCCGCGTACGCGCCACGAGTCGTTGCTCGCGATCAAGCGCGCGGGAGCGGATATGATTCTAACGTATTTCGCGAAGACGATGGCGGCGGAACTGCGCTAATTGGCACGGGCTTTCCAGCCCCGCTGATGACCAGCGCCTTTTCCGGAGGATGCAGATTCAGCGAGATAA
>CAMATV010000312.1 GCA_945861235.1 Opitutus sp. GAS368 | reverse complement strand
GGCGTCGGCGCGCGCGCCACCGACGAGGCCCGGCGCCGTTGCTTGCCGCCGAGTTTGAGCTGCGCCATCGGGCTCGGCACCGGTTCGGGCACGAGGTGCTCGAAGCGCTCCAGCAAATCCAGCCCCCGACAGATCCTCAGAAACCCCGACAACTGCGGCGCCACTCCCCCCACTTCCAGCCGCTCGACCGTGCGTTTCGACACCCCCGCCTTCGCCGCAAGCTGAGCCTGCGTCAGATTCTTCCCCAATCGCACCTGCGCAAGCCGCCGGCCAAGTTCACGCAAAACGGCCTCATCCGTGGTTTCTTCGCCAATTCTCATACCCCATCTGATATCACGATATGTTGATCAATTTCAAACGTATTCGTCTTTTATGGCGATTACTTAAAAAATGTTTTATCGCCATATCAGGCGATTTAAGCGTTTTAATTGATTTTATTCGTCATTAGTGACGAGTAATAAATCTTTAATTACAGTCATAAAATCTAACGCGATCCACTTGTTATTCGACTCCTTCGCTCGTTTCCAACCTTCCGCCGACGTTTTCGGGTCCGAGTTCAGAACGCAACCCAAGCCGATCATCCCGGCCCCAATGAGGTCGCTCGGCAACAGCTCATACCAACGGCCCGTATGTTTCAGACTTTGCCATTGTAGGCCCGCCCGTTGGGCGGGCAACCCGGCCACCGGCCGGGCCTACAGCGGGCAACCCTGCCTTCAGTCTGGAAACCAAAGGGTTGGTATCAGGATCACGCGACGCCTGCACGATCAGCCGGGGGATCGCGTGGTCGCGGGCGATCACGTTGCCGCGATATCGTTGCCGCGCGCGGGTTTCGCGCCCGAGCTTGCTCGCCGCGATTCCGTGTGACTTCCTCGGCTCGCTTTTCCTTTTTATGCGCCCCGTATCCCGCCTCCTCCTCACCGCGCTCGGTTTCACCACGTTCGCATGGCCGGTTGCCGCGAAAAACTTCCGCCTGATTCTCGCTCCATCGGACGTCGACCGCGCGGGCCAGGTCATCGCGTTCAAACTCCCGGCCGACGCGCCGAAGTCCCCCGTCCTCCGCAACGTCAGCGGGCGCTCCCTCGCCCTGCAAACGGATCCCGATGGCTTCACGCGCTTCATCGTTCCGTCGCAGAAGGCTCGCGAGTCTCTCTCATTCACTCTCGCCGCGGGAGCGAGCGGACCCCGCGAGGGCGTCGTCGCCACACCCGATCGCGGCGACCTCAAGCTCAGCGTCGCCGGCCAGCCCGTCCTCTATTACCGCTTGGCACGTGACGTCGTGCCGCGCGCCGACATCAAGCCCGAGATCGTTCGCGCCGGCTATATCCACCCGGTCTTCTCTCCCTCCGGCCACCTCGTCACCGACGACTATCCGTCGAATCACCCCCACCATCACGGTATCTGGACGCCTTGGACAAAGACGAGTTTCCAAGGCCGTTCGCCCGACTTCTGGAATATGCAGGGGAAGACCGGCGCCGAAGAATTCGTCGCCCTCGACCGCACGTGGAACGGCCCGGTGCACGGCGGATTCACGGCGCGCCTGAAGATGGTCGATCTCTCCGCCCCGACGCCCGTCACGGCGCTCAACGAAACGTGGCAGGTCACCGTCTACGATGTCGGCGGCGCCTCGCGCCCGGTGCGCATGTTCGACCTCGTCACCACGCAGACCTGCGCCACCGCCGATACGCTCATTCTCCCAGAGTATCATTACGGCGGTTTTGGCTTCCGCGCTGCCGGCGCATGGAACGGTCCCGGCGACGCCGCCCGCTACCTCACGTCCGAAGGCATCACCGACCGAATCAAGGGCAATAATTCCCGCGCCCGCTGGTGCTTCATCGGTGGCCCGCTCAAGGACGGCGCGTTTGCCGGCACGGCCACCCTCGGCCACCCCGAAAATTTCCGCTCCCCTCAGCCCGTGCGTTTGCACCCGAATATGCCCTACTTCAGCTTCGTCCCCCAGATTCTCGGTGAATTCAAAATTGAACCCGGCACGCCCTATGTCGCCCGCTTCCGTTTCATCGTCGCCGACGGCGAGCCCGATCGCGTTCACCTCGATGCCTACTGGAACGGCTACACCCAGCCGGCCACCGTGAAACTTGAGGCGCTATAAAGTTCGGACCGCCGGGTTCCCACTCCGAGGAAATCCGCATTTTTTCGTTTCGCCCGCTCGACAAAGTGCCGGGCCCTCCTCCTCTTAACGTCCCCACCCATGAAGCACCCCCACCCCGCTCCCGACACCTCCGCCCCACCCGACAAGAAGCGCCTCGCCGCCGTCCTCATCGCCGCCTTCCTCGGCTGGATGTTCGACGGTATGGAAATGGGCCTCTTCCCGTTGATCGCGCGCCCCGCCTTGATGCAGATGCAGCAGGCCCAAGGCTTGGCCTTGAGCGACGCCTTCGTGGCCCAATGGATGGGCTACGCTACGGCGGCGTTTCTCATTGGTGCCGCCGGCGGCGGCGTGGTCTTCGGCTGGCTCGGCGACAGAATCGGTCGCGTGCGCGCCATGGCGGCGAGTATCCTCGTCTACTCTTTATTCACGGGATTGATCTATTTTGCGCAAGAGCCTTGGCACCTCTGCGTCGTGCGATTCATCGCGGCCCTCGGGATGGGCGGCGAGTGGTCGCTCGGCATCGCGCTCGTCATGGAGGTGTGGCCGGAGAAACACCGTCCGCTCATGGCCGGCATTATCGGCGCGGCCGCCAATGTCGGCTTCGCGCTCATCGCGGTCTTCGCGATCTTCTTCAAAGTCACCATCGACTCATGGCGCTGGGTCGCCCTGATCGGCGCGGCCCCCGCACTGTTGACGTTTGGTTTCCGCCTCTTCGTGCCCGAGTCGGAAAAATGGCAAGCCGCCGTCAAAGCCAGCCCGACCAAGATCCGCCCCCTGCAGGAAATTTTCGGTCCGCAATTGTGGCGCACCACCTTGATCGCGACCGCGCTGACCTCCGTCGCACTCATCGGCACGTGGGGCTCCGTGCAATGGCTCCCGCTCTGGGCCGACAAAATGGCCGGCGCCGCCGACCCCTCGGCCAAGGGCTGGACTGGCTTGGCATCCGGCATCGGCGCCGTCGTCGGTTGTTTGGCCGGCGCTTGGATCGGTGGTTTTGTCCGACGCCGCACAATGTTCTTTCTGCTCTGCCTCGGATCGCTCGTCACCTGCGCCATCTTGTTCCGCGGTTTCGACAGTTACGGACCGGCCTTCCTCACCATGGTGTTTGTCGTCGGCGCGCTGACGGCATCCTTCTATGGATTTTTCCCGCTCTATCTCCCCGAGCTGTTTCCCACCCGGGTGCGCGCGACCGGTCAGGGCCTTTCTTACAATGCCGGCCGGATCCTCGCGGCCGCCGGTGCTCTGCAAATGTCGGCACTGATGGGGATGTTCGACGGCAGCTACGCGAAGGCCGGCGCGATCATCACGTTGGTCTATCTCGTAGGCATGGTCGTGATCTGGCTCGCTCCGGAGACCAAGGGCAAACCGTTGCCCGAGTAGCCCGCCCCGTTTTCCGCCCACAAAAAAACGCGCCGACGTTCGTCCGGCGCGTTGTTGTCTTCAGAAAAAATTGCTCACGGAGCCTTGGGAACCGGCCCCCCAGGCGCACCAGTTGCTCCCAGGCCTCCCCGGGCACCCCGGTTGCGCCGTGCGCCACCCATCGTTTGCGAGAGCTCGGCCAAATCCGCGTCGTTCCACGGCTCCTCACGAGTCGCCGACGTCACCCGCACGCGCGCGACCGTCTCCGTTGTCACGACCCCGGCAGCATGACCCCACGAATTGCGGACAAACGTCAGCACATTCGCGATCGCCTCGTCGTCGAGCGCAGCCTTCAGGGTCGGCATCACCAGATTATCGCTGGCTTTACCGTGGAGCACGATGCTCGCAAGGATGCGCTCGTCCGCGAGCACCCAGCGCGAATAAACCAGCGACGGCGCGAGCCCCACGAGCCCTTGCCCTTCGGGTTGATGGCACGCCGCACACAACGCCGCGAATTGCGACTTGCCCTTGTCGAAACGCACTTGGTCCGCCGGGGCGAGCTTCACCTCCGCCACCGCCGCCATGCCGGACTTGCCCGGCCAGCGTAGCGACGCGAGGAGCTTGGTCGCACGCTCGGACTCGGGGCTGCCCCCTTGGGCCGCAAGCGCCACCAACGGTTTCGGTTCCGCCGACAGCGTCGCCGGGACCGCCTTGCCATCAAACAGCCGCGGCATCGCCCGGTCCACTCCGTCGAGCACTGCCGTGCGGGCCCACGCGGGTGCCGTCGAGTCGGCCGCCACCGCCAGCACGCGACTGAGCCGCGCGGTATCATTCGCCTTCAACGCGCCGACCGTCGCGGCGATCACCGCGTTCTTAACCGCCACGCCGCCGGCTTTCGCCTCGCGCACAATGGCCTCCACAAACTCCGCCTCACGCCTCGCCAGCCCGCTCACCACCGCATCGACGAGATACGGCTGCTGGCCCGCCGCGATCAGCAGCGCCCGCAGCGCCGCATCCGCCGCGGGCGTCTTCGCCTCACCCAAGGACAACGCCAGTTGCAGGCGCACCGCCGGTTCGGACCGCACTGCGAGCGATACCAACTTCGCCACAATCTCCGCGTCCAATGTCGGTTTGAGCAATTTCTCCGCCACGCGAATCGCCGCTGCACACACCCGCGCATCTTGGTCCGCCAGCGCGGCCAGCAC
>CAMATV010000311.1 GCA_945861235.1 Opitutus sp. GAS368 | reverse complement strand
CCATGTGTACCGAGCCCTCGGGAACAGTTCAGGGCGACATTTCATCGAGCCCGATGCAGACCCGGGCAGAGACTTGATTCGCGAACGCGAAACGGATGATCGAGTTGAGCAGACCTACGAGCGGCGATGACCCACTTGCTGGATACGTCCGCTTGACTGGCTCACTATTTCGGTGATCCAGGTGCGGAGCGAGTGCAGACAGCCGGAACGTGAATAAAACGTTGGTCGAGCAAACAGTGCTTGATAGATTATTCCTGCGAGAGCGGCGACAGCCCGAAGGAGATCAGCGAACGGTTCAGAATTTCGGGATGCATCCGAATGCCCTGCGCCAGTAAGCCGAGGTAAACGTCGCGGAGGTCGGAAACCAAACCGCGCCGAAAGGCGACTTCCAAGATCCCGATGCAGCCGATCACTTTTAAGCCCTGCGTGGCGGCCAAGCGCCGGGCCGCACGCTCATCAATGATCGTCCAGTCGGCGGCGATGGAGTGTGCGAGTAGAATGGTGGCAAGTTCGCCGCGTCCGAGCGAAGGATGGCGCGTGTGCCATTGCTCAAGTAACGCGGGATCGGGACAGGCTCGGATGCGGAGCCAAGCTCCGCGCGCCGTCCGACCTGCATATGATATTCCCCGTTTCGTCTTGCTCACCGCTCTCGCCTCTCGACTCTCAGCTGCAGTTTTCCGGCTGCGCCCGCCGCGTTTCCCCCTCCACCTCTCGCTGTCTCTCCCGGCCTCTTACCATGCCCGCTTTTCTCCTAATTCTCGCCGTCAGCTTCGCGCTCGCGCACCTTCCTGGCGCCCACGCCGCCACCGCTCCCCTCCGCGCCGGTGCCGCCACAAGTAACCTCACGCCCGAACTCGGTTCACTGATCGTCGGCGGCTTCGCACCGTTTCCCGCGCAAGACGTCCACGACGAGCTGCAGGCACGCTGCCTCGTGCTCGACGACGGCCATACGAAACTCGCGCTCGTCGTCTGCGATCTGATTGGGCTGCACCGCGGCGTGAGTGTGGAGGCGCGGCGACTCATTGCGGAAACCAGCGCCATCCCGCCGGAAAACGTAATGATCTCTGGCACGCACACCCACTCCGCGGCCACGGCGCTCGGATCGAGCCGCTTCGCGTTTGAGCAGCCGCTCGACGACTACCAACGGTTTGTGGCCCGCCGCATCGCGGACGGCGTGCGGCGTGCGGCGAATCTCCTGCGCCCCGCGCACATCGCGTTTGGCCGCGTCGAGGCCCCGGAGCACGTCTTCAATCGTCGCTGGCACCTGCGCGAGGGCACCGTGCCGCTAAGCCCTTTCGGTAAGGTCGAACGGGTGAAGATGAATCCGCCGGCCGGCAGCAAAGATCTGGTGGAGCCCGCCGGTCCGACCGATCCCACGGTGTCGTTCATCGCGCTCCGCGAGCCGGGCGGACGGCCCATCTCGGTCCTCGCCGCCTATTCGCTGCACTACGTGGGCGGCGTCGCTGGCCGCGCGATCTCGGCCGACTACTTCGGGGTTTTTTGCGAAGAGCTGAAACGGTTGCAAGCCGTCGCGGACGACGGCCCACCCTTCGTCGCACTCCTCGCCAACGGCACGAGCGGCGACATCAACAACGTCAATTTCCGCATCGCTGAGCCGCGCCGGCCCGCCTACGAGAAGATGCGCCTCGTCGGTCGCGATGTGGCCGCCAAGGTCCACGGCGCACTCGCCGCCGCGACCTGGCGCGACACCGCCGCGCTGGCCGCGCGCTACCGCGAGCCCGCCATCGCCTGGCGCACCATCGGCCCCGAGTTGCTCGCGTGGGCCCAGGAGACCGAGGCCCGCGCCCCGCGCCTCGCGAGCGGCGACATCCCCGTCGGTGCTCGCTGGGCCACGACGCCCGACTGGGTGCAGCGCCTCAGCTACGCGGGCCGCGTACAGCACCTCGCCGCCTCCGGCCCACCGGCAAAGATTCCGTTGCAGGTGCTGCGCATCGGCGAGGTCTGCATCGGCACCACGCCCTGCGAAACGTTCGCGGAGACGGGACTGGAATTCAAACGGCGCAGCCCCTTCGCGGCTTCATTCCTGATCGAACTCAACCACGGTTATTTCGGGTATCTCCCGACGCCGCGGCACTTCGAACTCGGCGGCTACGAAACGTGGCCCGGCACCAACTACCTTGAGCCGCAGGCGGCGGTAAAAATGCTCGACGCCCTCCTAGAGATGGCCGGCGAACTCCGCGCTGCCGCGCCCTGAGTACGCCGACCAGTTGCCAGTCCAAGCGGACCGTTTGTCTGGCGGGTGCCCATCGTGATCTGCGCGTGATCTGCGCGCTCTACGTGCCAATGCTGGCCGGCTACTGGGTATGGAAACAGCCGGCGCTGACTCACCGACGGCGAGCGCGGCGATTGCGCGCAGCGGTTATCTGCTCGCCATCGCGACTCACGCCGCGGACGTGCAGGCACGCCCTTTGGCTTGGCTGCCGTGGAACGACCCACCGTCGAAAAATCCGACCGAGCCCGACCGCGATCCACCCGGTCTCCCCACGTAGCGTCGGCGCCCACCGCCGCGGCTCGCCGCTGCGGCGACTCTGGAAAGATCTACCCGGCTTGATCAGACATTGTCGTCCTCACCCTCGCGTCCTTTGCCGCCGTTGGCGGGAAGATGATGAGGAAACAGGAGATAGTAATTCATCAGCCACCAACTGCGCGACGAGCGGTAGAACAGCATCGGAAATCCGATGGACCCCATACCCGCGAGGGCAATCGCGACGGAGACCCCGATCACCTTGTAATAGGCGAGCAGCAGCACCGGGATGAGGTAGAGCATGATCGTCATACCGTAATTAAGGGACATCGAGCCGATGAAAAACCCTTCATCATTGGCGCGCTCAATCGTGAATCCGCAGGCGGCACACTCCTTGTTCACTTTAAAAAACGAATTCGGAACAAACAGCGTTCGCCCCCCACAGTTACTGCACCGGTTAGTCAAACCCCGATACACAATTTGGATACGCGAGACTTTCATCTAATCAAAAAAAGGCGCTTCACCGGAAAAGTGCAGCGCCTGCTTTAAAAAGAATTTAACGAAACCTCACGCGCCCAACTGATAGCGCGTAAACCGGCGAATTTGGATGTTCTCGCCAATGTGAGCGATTTGGCTAGCGACCAAGTCTTTGATCGACTTGTCATTTTGCTTCACGAAGGGCTGATCGAGGAGACACACCGTCGAATAATAGTTCTCCAACTTCCCATCCACGATCTTTTGTACGACCGCAGGCGGCTTGCCTAGGACCGACGCCGCCGCGATCTCGCGCTCTTTGGCCAAATCGGCCTCCGGCACCTGATCGCGGGAGACGTAAAGCGGATTGGCCGCAGCGATCTGCAGACAGAGGTCTTTGACGAAAGCTTTGAAGGAATCGTTCCGGGCGACGAAATCCGTCTCGCAGTTGACCTCGACGAGGACGCCCACTTTCCCGCCGACGTGGATGTAACTTTCGACTAACCCTTCCTTCGTCGCGCGGGTCGACAGCTTGTCGAGCTTGCTGCCCAGTTTCTTGCGCAGAATCGTGACGGCGGCCGCAACGTCGCCGTTGGATTCGGTCAGAGCCTTTTTGCAGTCAAGCAAGCCGGCCCCGGTAGCGGTGCGCAGCTCATTGACCATTTGAGCGGAGATGATGGTGCTCATTCAGTAAGATTTTCTGGAGATTTACTCGGCCTTCACGGCAGCCTTCTTGGCACGAAGTGGTTTCTGCGCAGCGACACCGGGCTCAATTGCGCCCTCAATGGCCGCCGCGATCTCGGAAGGAATCTCGACCTTTGAAAGGTCAATCGACTCAGCGCTGATCACGACGGGGGCCGCAACTTGTGCGCTCTTCAAATCAGCGGCACCGCGTTGGGCGCGGCGGGTGTCGCGCAGCGCGAGCCCGCTTTGGATCGCCGCGGTCACAGCCTCGACAATGATCCGAATCGACTTCACCGCGTCATCGTTGCCCGGGATCGGGTGCGAGACCGTGGTCGGATCGGAATTGGTATCCACGAGACCGACGCACGGGATGCCCGCGCGGGACGCCTCGGCGACAGCGATTTTGTGGTGATTCACATCGACGGCAAACATCGCCGAGGGCAGGCCGCCCATATCGGAGATGCCGTTGAAGTTCTTTTGCATGCGCGTCATCTCACGCTTGATGGCGGACTCTTCCTTGCGCGGGAGCTTGGCCATCTCGCCGTTCGTCTCCATGGCCTGGTATTTCTTGAACTTGGCCACGGATTTTTTGACGGTCTCGTAATTGGTCAGCGTACCACCGAGCCAACGATCAACGCACATCGGCATATTCACCGAAGTAGCGGCTTCGCGGACGATTTCCTTCGCTTGGCGCTTAGTGCCGACGAAGAGGACGTTGCCACCGTTTGCGACCGTGTCTTCAAGGAACGCACAAGCCTTCGTGAGGGCTTCGTGGGTCTTGCCGAGGTCAATGATCGAAACGCCTTGGCGGTGATCGAAAATAAACGGCTTGGAACGTGGGTTCCAGCGCTTGGTCTGGTGCCCGAAGTGAACGCCTGCGTCGAGCAGGTCTTTTGGTGTAATGCTGAGGCTCATAGTGATCTGATGGATGGTGAGAAACACAGGTCGACCGGAGGGCCGCCTTGCGATCGCAGGTTGATGGTTGTTGTGACTGACGTGAACTGACTAACAGACAGAGCCGAACAAAAAACCGTGAGC
>CAMATV010000310.1 GCA_945861235.1 Opitutus sp. GAS368 | reverse complement strand
TTAGCGGGCGCTTGTTCGCCGGGTTTTAACTCACCCGGTTTGACGGAGGGCAGGAAAGGGGATGAACCGTCGCGGAAACCCGGCAGGTCCTCGCGCGTGATCTCCAATTGCCGGACGCGGCTGGAATCGAAGATCTGCTCCGTCGCGCCGCCTGCGGCGCTGATGGTCTTCGCCGTGATGAAAATGATGAGATTCACCTGCTGGACGTTCTTATCGTCGTGCCTAAAAAATCGGCCCAAAAGCGGGATGGATCCGAGCACAGGAACACGGTTGCCGACGGCGCTCGTCTGCGTGGTGATAAGGCCACCGATGCCCATGGTGAAACCATCCTTCAGGGAGACCTGCGTCTTCGCTTTGCGAGTGTCCACCACTGGAAGGCTGGCACCGTTAAAGGTGACCGATCCGGTGGATTGGCTGACTTCGGGCTCAACGGTGAGCTTGATGTCGCCGCGTGCGTTCACCTGCGGAGTCACTTTAAGGATGATACCGATCGGTTTGTAGTCGAAGCCATTTACTTCAAACGTGCCCGTCTGTTGATTGAAGGCATATCTCGGGATGGGCGTTTCCCGGCCGACATTAATGAGCGCTTCGGTATTGTTGAGGGTGACGACCGTGGGGTTGGAGACGATCTTGGAACTGGTGGTCGTCTGAAGCGCGCTCAGCACGAGGCTGAAGTCGCTGGCCGAGAACACGGCCGAGAGCGCTTTGCTCGTGGTGCCGCCGTTGGCCAAAGAGGACAACGCGTTAAACGCGTCGGTCACGGTGCTCGCGACACCGCTGGTCGTATCGTTGCTCGTGGAGGTGGTCGTGCCGCCAGTGGTGCCGGTGGTGGTGCCCGTCGTCGTGCTGGAGCTGAGGGTCCCGTTGCTGCCCGTGGTCGAGGTGCTGGTGGGCGTGCCGTTGCTGGAAGTGACCGTTCCAGTGGTATTGGAACCTGTGCTCTGCGTGCCAGCGGTGCCACCCGTGACAGCGCTGGTCGTGGATCCGCTTGTGCCGTTGGTAGTGCCAGCGTTGGTACCGTTGGTGGCGTTGCGAGTGTTGCCGCGGTTGGCGTTGTTGCCGTCGGTCTCGCTTTGGGTGCGAGCGCGATTAAAGTTCCCCGCCAGATTGCCAGCCTTGAGTTGGTAATTGGCCAACGAGGACCAATTGACACCGATATTCTTCACGTCGGAACTGGTGACTTCGACAAACTTTGTCTCGATCATCACTTGGTCCGTAGCCCGGTCGAGTTGTTCGATAATGGGTTTGATCCGAGTCAAGCGCGTGGGCCGTTCGGTGATCACCAAACTATTGCTGCGAACGTCGACGACAATCTTGCCGCCAGCGGCCGCATCCACGAGGGAGGTGATGGTGAGGACAATGTCGGCTGCGCGGGCGTAGTTGATGAAGAACACCTCGGTGATGACGGGTTCTTGGGTGAGGCTTTCGTTGCTGACGATCTTGATGATGTTACCGTCCTCGACGTAGGTGTAGTTCACCGGGCCCAAGACATGGGTGAAAATCTGGCGCCAGCTGACGTCGCGCAGCTTGATCGTCAGCTTTCCCTGCAAGGTCTCGGGCATGACCAAGTTGATTTCGAAGAGATCAGCCACATTGCTGAGGATGTCGCGAATGTCCTGATCGCGAAAATCCACCGACACGCTATCTTTACCGGCGGAGTCTTTGGCCTTGGCCGCAGTGACCTTCGCCGCTTCTTCGCCCGATTTTGGAAGCACTTCGACAGCAGCGGGCTTGTCGGCGACCTTGCCGGCTTCGAGTGTCACCGGCCCGGTTTGGGCCGGAGGGGGAGTCGGAGGCTGGGCGCCAGGGGCTTGGGCGTGGAGGGCGGACCAGGCCGCAGTCAACAGGAGAGCGATGGCGGTGATCGGAGAAAGAGGTCGAGTACTCATGGGGACTTTCCTGATTTGATGGACCGAGTGATTTCCTCGTTGCGGAAGCGAAGGGTAAAGGTGGTGGAATCGATGGCGATCAGTTCAAGTTCGTAGTCCTTGCCGCTGGCCGGATCCGCGACTGTAAATTTATTGCCGATTTTGACATGGTTTCTCCCGAAAATGAGGAGAGCTTCGCCGCCCATCTTGATCGTGCCGGTGGGCCGGATTTTAGGCGCGATACTTTCCAGAATCTCGCGGTCGGAGGGAGGACGAAGAGCCTGCCCGCCTGCGGCCGGACCCAGCGCCCCACCCGGTCCCACGACTCCGCCCGGCGATCCGCCGGCCGAATTTGCGCGAGCCGCGTCCGCCGCGCGCAGCTCCTCAGGATCGGGTTGCTCAAAGTTTGACGGACTAAACGGGTGTGGCAAATCTGGTGGCAGGGCCGCCGGCTCAGGCACCCGGGCCAGTCGCAGACCCAACTCGACGACCACCCGGCGTTTCTCCGGTGATACGAGACCTGAATTCGGTTTGCCGGTTGCACCGGAAAGGGCACCGGAACTTAGCACTGCACCGGCGATAAAGAATGCGAATCGGAGGTTCATGGCAAACCGAGCAGCTCGACGCTGACGGACAAGTTGAGGGGTGAATTGCGGTCCACGGAGCCGGCGAGCGAGAACGTGAGCACCCGACAGTAGTGGGTGCCGCTTTCCAATCGGCGGAGAAATCCGAGGAGTTGAGGGAGGGTCCCCTGCACCGAGAGATTGCAGGGCAAAGGGACAAACGCGGCCTTCGCATCTTTCTTAACTGCGGGCGGAGAAATGCGCGGGTCCGTCGTGAGCTTCACTCCAGTCTCGCTTTCAATTTTATAGAAATACCGGAGGTTAATCGTGAGCTGGCTGGCTCGTACCAGCCGGGCGTCGATCACTTTGTTGGCGGCGACCAACGCTTCGTAGTGCTCCTGCAGCTGGTTCGCATTCCTGAGATTCGAGGCGAGCCTTTGACCTTCCATTGACTTCTGCAAGAGCTCGGCCTCGGACTCGGCCACCTGACCGCTGCGGTAATACGCGCAGCCACCCACCACCAATGACAACAAGCCGCAGCCGATGCCGATGGGGTTCTTGCGAACGAAGGCCAAAAGTTCGTCTTTACTCATGGTTTTTTGACGGTCGTGACCCGTAGCCGGAAAAATAGCTCAACCGCGAGGCGACCCGTCGCGGGATTGCGGGTCGAGGCGGTGATGGAAAAATCATCAAACTGCGCCAGTTTCTTGTCCGCCCGGAGTTGATCAAGGTAGTGGGTCGCATAGCCGAGGGCGGCGTCGGACGTGCCACGCACCGTCAGGCGGACCACGAGGCCGTTACCGCGCAAATCGAGCCCGTCGAGCGCGATATTGGCGGGCAGCGTCTGACCCAGATGCACGATCAAATCCGAGACCACTTGTTTGGACTTACCGAACGCGTCCACTTCCATAATTTTCGCCTCCTCCGCCTGGAACTTCTGGTAGAGCGCGACCGCCTTGGCGCTGCCTCCTGCGTCCCGATCAATCTGCTCTTGCCAGTCGGCTATCTGGAGGTTGAGCCCGTGCAGCTGCCGCTCCTGCACCCCGCAAAAAATCGCCAACGCGAGGGCGATGGTCACGGCCGCACCGTTGACGAAGAAGGCCGTGCGCACGACCTTGATGTCCGGTAAATTTTCGGCGTTCCGGAAATTCGGATGCCACGCGGGCACGAGGGGCGCGGCGCCCACGTCATTTTTTTTCTTCAGGAACGACAACATGGGCGGACGGGGAGGAGTGGTAGTGAGCCATCAGGCCGAGCAGGCCAAACCAGCGAATATCTTGGGCGGTCTTAGCCAAGGCCTCCGGCAGGGATATCTGCCGCGACTGGAGCCACGGCGCAGGATCAAGGGTCAGGCTCGTGATGCCAAGCGCGCTGGCGATCGCGGCGTCAAGCCACGCGAGCTTGGGCGACAACTGCGTGCAGAGCACCTGTCCCACCGACTGACCGGTCTGCACTTCATAAAACCCGATGGAGGATTGGAGCTCCTTCAACAATCGTTTGACGAGCAAGGGGCCCATGCCGGTGAAATCAAACGTGTTTGAGTAAAATAGTTTTCGCGCCGACTCCTCGTCCTTTAGCCCCAGCTCCTTTAGGACGATGGGCACCATCGCATCCAATCCCTGCGAGATCGGGCGAGAGACGTCCACTCCCGTGGCAGAAACGATAAACGAGTGCGTCGTGTCCGCGCCGATTTCGAGCACCAACGTGGGAGTCTTCGACTTCGTAAAAGCCAAACCATCGACCACCCCACCGAGCATCGCGACGGAGCCGAGCTCAAGTCGTTCGGGATAAATACCCGACTCCAACAGAAAATTTTGCGCCGTGGCAATGTCCTCGCCGGGCATCCCGCAGAAGATGACCTCCTTCTGGGTCGCTTTGGCTAGATCGTAATCCGCCCCGTCCGCTGCATTCAGGATCGAGATCGAATATTTATCCTGCTCGATGCGAAATTGTTGCGTGCAAACCTCGGCGAGATAGGCGGGCTCATTGAGTCGCTTCAACTCCAGCGCGTGGCGACGCACGAGGCGTTTTGCCGGATAAATGCCCACGCAGGCATGCAGGTAACCGCTGGGAGCTTTTTTCGGCTGAATCTGCTGAATACATTCTTCCAGTGCGGCGGCATCGCCCCGCGGGCATTCCCGCATATCTTCGACGGTAAACGGTGCCACCGGCGAAGAGGTTCGCGCCAACATCACCGCGTGATCGTTCAGTTCGACGAAGAACCCTTTAGGTTTCATGGGATAAAAACATAGGACCTAGAGAT
>CAMATV010000309.1 GCA_945861235.1 Opitutus sp. GAS368 | reverse complement strand
GGTAATTCGTGGTTAAATTCGGCGAGGAGATACGCTGAAATCCTCGCAGCGAAACAAGCACTACGAACGGTGTAATACGGAGGCACGGAGAAGACGAGGTATGAAGGGATGCTCTGTGTCTTGGTGGTGAAGGTCCCGCCTCTCACGAGACGGGCTACGGGAGAGGAGGGAGAGAACGAGAACGATTGCGAGGAACGAGAACGATTTTTTCGAAGGAGGTGTGGATGCCGGTGAGGGGATCGGTTGTGCTCGTGAGGAGGTCTTTTTTGAGGAGTTTGAAGATGGCGAGGGTGGCGTCGAGTTTGCTGCAGAAGAAAGTGCCTTTGAGTCCGGCCTCGTATTGCTGGCCTTTTTTCAGCGAGAAATCGGCGTTGGTGGCGCTAAGCGAGATGAGTTGGGTGACGGGTTCGGCGGCGGGGAAAACGTCCAAATTTTTTGGCAGGAAGATTTTTGAGATAGGAAATTCGAGGAGGACGGGCAGGGATGATTTTGGTGGCGCGGGGAAGCAGGGTCCGCGATGGGCCGCGGGGGGAGTGGGCGCGGCAAAAGGCGCGGGAAAAGCACCTTCTTGGTCCGCAGCCAGCTCTGAGTCGGGGCGAAATGAGGGATTAGATTTCAGCGCTGGCCCGAGGGTTGGCGCTTTTTTCTGCGATCCCGGCGCGGTATGACCCAGCGTGGGCTTGCGACCGGCAGCGATTTATTTTCGATTGCGCTGATTCCTGCTCTGTAACCGTCAGCCTCCCCCCGAACCGAGTTCATCCTGACCATGAACCTGCTCCTCCCTTCCTTGCTCCGTCGCATCATCGCCTTTGGCGTGATCGCGTGCGTCCTGTTTGCGTGGGCCTCACTGGCCCCCGTCGCGCTATCCGCTCAACCCGCCGGCACCGGCTCGATTCAGGGCCGCGTCTTCAACCCGCAATCCAAGGAATACGTCCGCAACGCCGAGGTGCGCTTGGACGGCACCAACCAGATCACCTACACCGAAGGCGACGGCGCGTTTCAATTCACCGGCGTGGCACCCGGCACGGCAGCGATTTCCGTGACCTATACCGGCTACAACCCGGTCAAGGAATCGTTCATCGTCACTGGCGGCCAACCCTCGGTCCGCGATATTAATCTGACCAGCACGGCGAGTGTTTCCGCCGCGCCAGTTTCGAAGGATGGCGTGCTGCAACTCCAGGCGTTCACCGTTTCGACCGAGCGCGAGGGCAACGCCAAGGCGATTCAAGAGCAACGGCGCAACATGGATATCTCCACCTCCGTCTCCTCAGACATTTTTGGCGACGTCACCGACGGCAACGTGGGTGAATTTTTGAAATATTTGCCGGGCGTGGATCTCGACTACGTGGAGTCCGAAGCGCGCGGGCCGAGACTCGGTGGGATGGAGGGACAATACGTGGGGGTCTCATTTGACGGCATCCGCACGGCGAGTGCTGATGCGAATCGCGGTGGAGGCGATGCCTCACGCGCGACCAGTTTCGAGGGATTTTCGATCACGTCCATCGAGTCGATCGAGATCACCCGCACGCGCAGTGCCGACTCGGACGGCGATGCGCCGGCAGGCACGATCAACATGAAGACGCGGCGGGCCTTCGAGCGCAAAGGTCGGCGCATGGCGTTTAACTTCAGCATGAACATGAACGCCGAGGAGTTTCACCTGAACAAGACATGGGGGCCGGGCGAAGGGAAGGACTACAAGGCGAAGCCGAACCTCTCCCTCGAATATTCCGAGTCCTACCTGAACCAGCGCCTCGGCATTTTACTCAGCGCGAGCCGGGCAAATTCCTACACTGAGCAGTATAATTTCGTGAACACTTACAACCGGAGCCCTACCGCTGCCGATCCGCGCCCCATGGTGATCCGCTCGATCGATTTCAAGGACGGGCCGAAATTCATCACCAAGGATGCGCTGCTGTTGACCGCTGACTTCAAGGCCACGCCACGGCTGGTCCTCTCGTTCAATGCGATCTATACCTACACGGAAGGGGCGTTTTGGAACCGCAGCTTCACTTTCGTCGCCGCCAACGACAATTCGAATGTAAACAATGGCCGCTCCCGGGTGACCGGCGATGGCATGCTGACGGTCGGCACGCAGCGCACCACGGCCAACACGGTGCCGACGGTCAACAACGGCGGCGGGTCCTCGGCCAAGCTCACCTACACGCGGACGTTCGCGCCGAAATTCGAATACAAACTGCGCGGTTGGACCTTTGACGGGGCCGCCTCGTTTTCCCGATCAGTGAACAACTACGAGGCGCTCGAGCGGGGGTTTGCCGAAGGAGAAGGGCTTGCCCTCGCCAGCGATTGGGTCGCGAGCCGACCGAATCGCGAGTCGTGGGAATGGACCATCCGCCAGATGTCCGGGCCTGATTGGTATAATCTCAAGAACTGGACGGGTGGCACCAGGGTCGAAAATTCCGCGCGCGAATGGGCGACCGAAATTTGGAACGGCCAGCTCAACGCCCAGTGGGTGCTGCCCTTTCTGCGGCAATTTGCCACCAAGGTTAAGTTTGGCGGCAAGTGGAACGAGGAGAGCCGAAACAATAATAACGAGGACACTTGGAATATGTGGCGTTACGTTGGGCCGGGTGGCGACGTGATTACCGGCCGCAATGCCACGACCGGCGTGCCCACCATCACCACGAGTGGCAGTTGGGCGAACTTGGGCTTTGTGGCACCCCATCCGTTCGACACCGGCACCACCAACGGTCTGACGGTTTTCAATCTGGCCGGCATCCAAGGGATGCCGCCGCGCGCGGACCGTAACCGCATGGGCGCCCTGTTCCGCTCGAACTCGGAACTGTTCGTCCACACGGGCACGCCGACCAACTACTACGATGCGTTCATCGCCCCGAAGCGCGATTATCGGCAGACCGTCACTTCGGGCTATACGCAGGCGGATATCCGGGTATCGGCGGCCTTGAACGTGCGGGTCGGCGTGCGTTGGGAGCGCACGCAGAACGCCGTGACCGAATGGGACCCGCGCTTTCGTGACGAGGTGACGGCTGCGGGATATCCGGTTAATGCGACCGGCTTGGCGACGACGTTCGCCGGCCTCCGCTACCAGTATCAGAGCTTGCCCCGCGTCACGCGTCGCGCCGAATACGATAATTTTTTCCCCTCCATCAGCGGCAAGTATTATCTCCTGCGCGACCTCGAGCTGCAGGCGGGTTATAGCAAGGCGATCGGCCGCCCGCCGATCGATAATCTCGCTGGCCTCTGGAGTATCGTCGAGGACGCGAACGGAGTCACCCAGCGGATCGACGCGCCGAACCCGGCTCTGCTGCCCGAGAACATCAAGAAATACGACGCGCGCCTGGCCTACTACTTCGGTGCCCGCGGATCGCGTTCGCCCGGGCAAATCTCGTTGGGTGTCTCCCAGTTCGACATCGCGAATCTGCGCGAAACCTTCGACTATACGGCCGAGGAATTCGGCGTCGATGACCCCGAATACGCCGACTATACCTTTCGCTCGACCCGCAACAGCGACCGCAGCCGTCGCAACCGGAATCTGGAATTTTCCTACCAGCAAACGATGGGCTTCTTGCCGGAGAAGTTTCGCGGCACGAGTTTTAACCTCGCCTACACGCGCTCGTATGCGAGCGCCCGCCGCAACGGTCTCGCGCCGCACCGTGTGTCCTCCCGTGTCGGCTATGCCTACCGTCGATTTAACGGCTCGGTCGGCATGGTGTGGACGGATGTCCGGCCGGACGGAAACTACGGTCGCTACCGGCCCGAGCAGACCCAATTCGATCTGTCGGCCACGTGGAAACTCACCAACCGCTACTCGCTCTACGTGCAGGCCCGCAACTTTACCCATCAGCCGGTGAAATGGATGGAGTCGCCCCCGGGAGTGGTCGAAGGGCAGCAGGCAGCTCTGCGGCAATTTCAAGAATACGGGGCGAACTGGGTGTTCGGTTGTCGCGGCACATTTTGAGCGGACGGCGGGTGGAGCTCGTTGACCTCAACGCGCTTTACCGGTGCGCTCGGCGGCGAATCGTATGCCGCCGCCCTCCGCCCAATTGACCGCCAGCGCCCACCCGGGGCGGGGCTGGACGGTTGCACTCGGCGCGTTTCTCGTGGTCGCGATCCTCGCTGCCTACGCGGCGTCGCTGCGCGGCGAGTTTTTGTGGGACGACGATCTGCACATTACCGCCAATCCCACGATCATCGGGCCGCTGGGGTTGACGGAAATCTGGACGACGGCGCGCGCGAATTATTTTCCGCTCGTGCTGACGAATTTCTGGGTGCAACACGCGCTGTGGGGGCTGAATCCCCTCGGCTACCACCTTGTGACGCTCGCGTGCCATGTGCTCGCGGCGCTCTTGCTCTGGCGGGTGCTGGTGCAACTGCGCGTGCCCGGTGCGTGGTTCGGGGCGGCACTCTGGGCGCTGCATCCCGTGCAGGTCGAGTCGGTGGCGTGGATCTGCGAATTGAAGAATACGCAGTCGGCGGTGTTTTTTCTCGCGGCCATCGGGTGCTGGCTGAAGTGGTCGTGCGCGGGTAGCGGCGAGCACCAGCAAGCCGGCCAACCACGGCTCGCTGGCGCTCGCCGCTACTATGGTTTCGCTCTGGTCTGTGCCCTCCTCGCGATTTTGAGCAAACCCTCGACGGTGATGCTCCCGGTGGTGCTCGCGCTCTGTGTCTGGTGGCAGCACCGCCGACTGACGTGGCGCGATCTCGGGGCGCTGGTGCCCTTCTTCGT
>CAMATV010000308.1 GCA_945861235.1 Opitutus sp. GAS368 | reverse complement strand
GGACACGGAGAAAACGAGTGGTTCGGGCTCTGTGCCGCTGGGTCTCTGTAGTGGGAATTTTCTTATTTCCGAATTTGCCAAGCGGTGGTCTGCCCAACTTCGTCCTGCACTTTTTGGAAGACAGCATTCACCTCGTCATCGGTGAGCGTGCGTTCCGACGACCGGAATACCAGTGAGAAAGCTAGGCTCTTCTTACCCTCGGGGACGCCGGGACCGGTGTAGACATCAAAGACGCTGACGGACTCGAGCGCGAAGGCGTTGCCGACGGCCGCGCGGGCGAATTTAGCGAGCGTCTTTTGGACTTCGGAGGATTGCGTGGTGGCGTCCACGACGAGCGCGATATCACGCAGGGCGGCAGGGAGGAGGCTGAAGTCGGAGTAGCGGCGACGCGAGGAGTCACCCGTGATTTTCTCGGGAAGAATCGCGAACATGCCCGCGTAAACTTTGCCCTCGATGCCGAGCGACTTGACCATCGCAAGATTGAGCAGGCCAAAGCGCGCGGTCCAGCCGTGCGCAATATTGCCGGCGGCGGCAGAGTGGCCCTCTTGCCAGCCGAAAAACGGCGCGGCACTGGGCGCGAGCGGTTGGCGGCCGAAATCGATCCCTGCGGCCCCGGCGAGCGCCGCGACGTGGTGCTTCGCGGAGAATAAATCTTCCGTCGGCGTGCGGTTGGATTTCAACCAGGTGCGTTGCGCGACGGGCTCCGCAATAATGAAACCAACGGAAGCGCATTCGACATTCTGGCCGTCGCGTTCGAGGAATATCCGGCCAGTTTCGCAGAGACGCGTCACCGCGACGCCGCGGGATTGGTTGAGCTTCAAGGACTCAAGGAGCCCTGTCACGAGCGTCGGACGCAGGTGGGATTGGTCCTCGACGAAAGGATTCGCGAGGGCGAGCTCTTGCGCAGCGGAGGCGGAGACCCAGGCGGCGATCTCCTTGGCCGGACGCAGCGTGTAGTTGACGCACTCGTGAAAATCGTGGCCGACGAGGTAGTCGGTGACGCGACGATTGAAGACGACAATGGGATCATCGTCGGCGAGGAGACCGGGCGAGAACACGACGGCGGGCGGAATTTTTTCCGTGCCGTAGAGGCGGAGAACTTCTTCGACGAGATCAACCGGACGATCAAGGTCGTCGCGCCAACTCGGGATACCGACGGTCCACGCGGGACCGCGCGCGGGATGCGCGGTGGGTTCTTCGCGGGTGATGGTGAACTCGAGTGCTTCGAAGGCCGCACGCATCTCGGCGGCCGGAATATCGAAGCCAAGTTTTTCGGTGATGTAGTCGTGGGTGACGACGATTTCACGCTGCCACGGGATATCGCTGCCCACGCGGAATGCGGGGCCGACGACGTTTCCACCAGCGGTCGCGATGATCAGATCGATGGCGCGATAAGCGGCTTCATGGGAGCTGTGAACATCGACGCCGCGTTCGTAGCGATAGGACGAATCGGAAGAGAGCCCGAGTCGCTTGCCGGTGGCGCGGATGGACTGGCGCTTGAAGAACGCGCACTCGAGGACGAGGTCGGTGGTGTCGGGGCTGACGCCGGAATCCACGCCGCCCATAATGCCGGCGATGACCAGGGGCTTGGTGGCGTCCGCGATGACCAACATCTCGGGAGTGAGCACGCGCTCCTTGCCGTCGAGCGTCGTGAGTTTTTCTCCCGCGACGGCGCGACGAACGATGATTTGAGCGCCGCCAAGTTTACGCGCGTCGAAGGCGTGCAACGGCTGACCGGTTTCGAGCATCACATAGTTGCCGACGTCGACGACGTTATTGATCGGACGGAGGCCGACGGCGGTGAGGCGCGCCTGGAGCCACGCGGGGCTCGGGCCGATCTTAATGCCGGAAATAATGTGTGCGGTGTAGAGTGGGCAGTCTTCAGGACAGTCGACGCGGACGGAGGTCAGGAGATCGCGGCGCAAAGCCGCGCCTGCCGTTTCGTCGATCGCGCCGCGGAAGATTTCCTGCGGGTAGAGGAGCGGGAGCTTGAACCACGCGGCGAGTTCGCGCGCGATGCCGAGGTGAGAGAGGGCGTCGGGGCGGTTGGGCGTGATCTCGATATCGAACACGGTGTCTCCGGGCGGGAGCACATCGTTGATGGCGGCACCGAGCGCAGGGCGGTCCGCGAGAATGAGGAGGCCGGCGGCATCTTCGGAGATGCCGAGTTCCTTCGCGGAACACATCATGCCGTCGGAGGATTGGCCGCGGATTTTCGACTGCTTGATTTCGAAATTTCCCGGTAAAATTGCCCCGGGAAGTGCTACGGGGACGCGGTCGCCGACTTGGTAATTTTGCGCGCCGCAAACGATGGTCTTCACGCCGAGCGTGTCGCCGAGGTTGACCGTGCAGACGGAGAGTTTGTCGGCGTTCGGGTGTTTATCGCGGACAAGGACTTCGCCGACGACGACATGGGAGAGCTTGGGCGCGCCGGTGCGGATGATCTGCTCAACCTCGAAGCCGAGGAAGGTGATCGCGCGGGAGATCTCGTCGTGCGAAGCGTCGAGGGCGACGTAGTCGCGGAGCCAGTTAAGAGAAATTTTCACGGAGAGAAACGAAAGGGAATGAGAATATTTTTTTGACCGCGGATTACGCGGATGCGCGGATCGTCTGAGTATTATGAGCGTTATCTGCGAAATCCGCGGTTAACTTTCTTACGCGAACTGCTTCAGAAAGCGGACGTCATTTTGGTAGAAGTAGCGGATGTCATCGATGCCGTAGAGGAGCATGGCGAGACGTTCGAGGCCCATGCCAAAGGCGTAGCCGCTCCAGACTTCGGGGTCATAGCCGACGTCGGCGAAGACGGTCGGATCAACCATGCCGCAGCCGCCGATCTCGATCCATGGTTTTTTCACCTTGGGCAGATGGGTTGCGGTGAGATCGACCTCGAAACTCGGCTCGGTGTAGCCGAAGTAGTGCGGGCGGAAACGGGTCTTGGTATCTTTGCCGAGGAGGGACGCGAAAATGTAGTCGAGCAGCGCCTTGAGGTCACGGACCGTGACGTTCTTATCGACGTAGAGACACTCGAGTTGGTGGAAGTTCGCGGAGTGCGTGGCGTCGGTGGTATCGCGGCGGTAGACGCGACCGGGCGAGACGATGCGAATCGGTGGCTCGCCCTTGAGCATGGTGCGGATCTGCACGGAGGACGTGTGCGTGCGGAGGAGGTATTTTTCCTCGGGATTTTGCTTCGAGACGTTGGCGAACTTGGCGGTCGCGGGAAGATAGAACGTATCTTGGGCGTCGCGCGCGGGGTGGTCGGCGGGCGTGTTGAGGGCGTCAAAACAGTAATACTCGGTCTCGACCTCGGGGCCATCAGCGACGGTGAAACCGACTTTGCGCAAAATGCGGCACATCTCTTCGCGGACGAGCGTGAGGGGGTGGTAGGTACCGGGGCCGATGTCGGGGGCCGGCAGCGTGGCGTCGACGGCAGGCCCGAGTTGGGCTTGGAGCTCGGCGGCCTCGATCTGCGCGAGGGCGGCATCGAGGAGCGACTGGAGACGGGTCTTGGTCTCATTGATGAGCTTGCCGAGCGCAGGGCGCTGCTCCTTCGGAACGGTGCCCATTTGCTTCATCAGCGCGGTGAGTTCGCCGTTGGGCCCAACGTAGCGGGCCTTGGCGGCTTCGAACTCGGGGCGCGTGGTCAGCGCGGCGAACTCGGGTTGCGCTTTGGCGACGAGGGCGGTGAGGGTGTCTTGCATGGAAAATGAACATTAAACCACAGAGGCACCGAGCGCACGGAGAAAGACAAAACGAAGAATTATTTTATGAATCAAAAGTCGGCGCGCGGTCGGCACAAAAAAAGGACGGGCCTCGGAGAAGCCCGTCCTTGGAAATTTGACCAGAACGCGGCCCACTCGGGTCGCGTCCGATGCGCCTTACGCGGTCTTGGGGGCAGCGGCCTTGGTCTGCAAAGCGGCTTGGACCGTTTTGACCAAGCCGGTGAAGGCGACTTCGTCACGGATCGCGAGATCGCTCAGGACCTTGCGGTCGAGCTCGATGTTGGCGGCGTGGAGACCTTCGATGAAGCGGCTGTACGTGATGCCGTTGTTACGGCAAGCAGCGTTGAGGCGCACGATCCAAAGACCGCGGCGATCGGACTTCTTCTTCTTGCGCGCGATGTAGGCGTATTGCCAGGCATGCTGGACGGCTTCTTTCGCATAGCGGAAGAGCTTGGATTTATTACCGAAATAGCCCTTGGCGTATTTCAGGATTTTCTTGTGTCGCTTTTTAGCGGCGGGAGCGTTCGTTGCACGAGCCATGTTGGTTTATTCCTTTTGGTTAATCGTCGGCAGGTCGGCTTAGTTCACCTGCCGGACGAAGTTTTGGTTGATGCCTTGCGCGGACGGCTGGTTTAGAGGCCGAACGGCAATGCCCGCAGAAGGGGCTTGGCATGGCCTGGGGCGACAAGCTTGTCGCGGGAGGCACGTCGTTTGGACTTCGTGCTCTTCGCGGAAAGCAAGTGCCGGAAGCCGGGCGTGCGGCGGATCAGCTTTCCGGTTCCGGAAATTTTGAAGCGCTTGGCGACGGACTTTTTGGTCTTTTGCATGGAGGGAGCGGCAGAAAACAGAGAGCGCAGGCCGTCATGGCAAGGTGAAATTTCGCACTGAGCGCATTCTATGGGTATGAGCCGAACACCCCCATTTGAGAGATAATCGCCTATGGCAGGACGACCTTGGCGAGGTCGTGGGCGAGTTTCTTGAGTTCGCCGGGCCGCTCGAG
>CAMATV010000307.1 GCA_945861235.1 Opitutus sp. GAS368 | reverse complement strand
GCATCGCGGGCCCCGAAGCCGACACCGCGTTTCGCGACGCCCTCGGCGCGCTTACCGACACCGCCAAAGCGGGCCTCATCGGCAGCATCGGCATCCGCGGCGACGCTACCGCCACATCCGCCCTCGCCGCCCTAAAAGACGCCTCCGCCGAACCCGCCATCGTGCGTGAAGCCGCCACCCGCGCCCTCGAACGCCTCGCCCACTCCAAAGCCTGACGCCCCATGAACTCCCCGCTGCCTCTCACTCGCCGCCAATTCCTTCAACATTCGGCCGTCACCACCGCCGTCGTCGCTGCCCCGCTCATCTTGCCCTCGGGCCTCCGCGGCCAAAACGCCCCGAGCAAGAAAATCACCGTCGGCATCATCGGCTGCGGCAACATCGCCGATGGCCACTACGGCCCCTTGCTCGGCTCGCCCGAATCCATCCGCGTGCTCGCCGTGTGCGATGTTGATCGCACCCGCCGCGATTCCGCCGCCGCCCGCGTCAACAAGGAATACGGCAACGCCGACTGCAAAACCTACGGCGATTTCCGCGAGCTCAACCGCCGCACCGATATCGACGTCGTCTTCATTTGCACGCCCGACCACTGGCACGCGCTCATCGCGATCGACGCGATGCGTAACGGGAAAGACGTCTACGTCGAAAAGCCCCTCACCCTCACCATCGCCGAAGGCCGCGCGCTCGTCGACACCGCGCGCAAATACAACCGCGTCGCGCAGCATGGCACGCAGCACCGCTCGATGAAGCGGTTCCACGACGTCGCCGAATTCGTGCGCAACAACGGCCTCGGTAAACTCGAGCGTATCGACTGTTTCATTCCGCCCAACAACCGTCATTGCGGTGCCACGTGGCAGCCGGAACCCGTGCCGGCCAACCTCGATTGGGAGATGTGGCTCGGACCCGCCCCGTGGCGTCCCTACAACTCCAAGGGCTGCCACTACAACTTTCGCTTCATCTCCGAAAGCGCCTACGGCCAAGTCACCAACTGGGGCGCGCACTACCTCGATATCGGCCAGTGGGCGCTCGGCATGGACGACAGCGGCCCCGTCTCGGTCGAAGGCCACGGCGAGTTCCCGAGCTCCGGCCTCTTCACAAACTGCACCAACGTCAACTTCACGGTCCGCTACGCCAACGGCGTCCCGATGCACTGCCGCACGCGCTTCGAAGGCGGCGGCACCGCCCGCTTCGTCGGCGAACGCGGCTGGCTCGACATCGCCCGCGATAAGATGAGCGCCTCCGACAACAATCTGCTCCGCGAAATGCAGGCACCGAATAAAAAAGTGCAGCTCGAGCTGAGCAACAATCACCACGACAATTTCTTTGCCTGCGTGCGCTCCCGACAACGCCCGATCGCCGATGTCGGCCTCGGACACCGCACGACCACGGTCTGCAACCTCGGCCAAATCGGCATGGTGCTCGGCCGCAAATTACAGTGGGACCCGGTGAAAGAAGCCTTCGTCAACGACGACGTCGCGAACCGCCTCCGCACGCGCGCCATGCGCTCGCCGTGGTCGCTCGCGTAAGTTGCAGAACGTAGCGGACGAGGTAACGAGGCCGATTTCGCGACGGCTACTGCCGGCCTCCTCACGTCGTCGGATTACTCGATCCGCCGCTCGTCAAATTCCATCAGGTCGGGCACACTCTTGATTTCCTCGAGGCGATCCGCGCACCCCATCGCCGTGAGCGCCGTCGCCATGAATTCCCGACCCGCCACCGTCATGCCCATCTGCACGTATCGACGATTCCAATGCGCCGCCCGCACGTCGGCCGGGAGAATCAGCAGCAACTTCGCGTCGATCTCCTCGTCGGTCGCCGACTCAAAGACTATTTTTTCTATCGCCGCCGGCTCGATCCCGAGATGCTGGCTCAAAAACCGGTCGCAGCCGCGCTGGTAATTTTTTGCGTAGCTCGGCGGCAGCGAACCATGCTGCTTTACGTAGCGGCACTTCGCGATGAAGCGCGGGAGATGCAGCAGCCCGGTGGCTGCGTGGGGTAGATAGGCCGAGGGCAGCGTGGTGAGCACGTCACCGCTGGAGCCGGGAAGAGGTTGGGAGAGCATCGCAAGAAACTACGATAGCAAGGGGGTGGCGCGCAGGGTGAGTTTCATGCCCGCCACGCAGTCGCAAGGCCCTCCCGACCGCAAGTCTGCATACGGCGTCCACCATCAGCGACCCTGTTTCCAAGCTACGAATGCTCGCCGGCCTAACGAAACGGCTTCACCGGCCGACGATGCCGGCGCCTCCAATGGGTCAGCCCCCCACCTCTGTCGTCAATGGATCGCACCGTGACGAGCACGCGTTCGTCGTCATTCCAATTTATTTTAGAGATGCGCTCAACTGGCTTGGGGGTAGGAGCCTCCTCGCAGTCGATTTTTACGCTCGGCGAGAATGTCCATCAGCGGCACGGGCGCGAACCTAGGTCGGGGAGCGCCCGATTCAAATCTCGAACGGTCCAAGCACGATTAACCCAACTGCCATGACCAAGCCGCACCGCCCTTCCCTTTCGGCTGGTCGCCTCGAACGCCACCCCTATCTTCGCCGACCTTGAACTCCGCCGCTCTCACGTCGCACGACCGCCTCTTTGCAGGCGGGGCTTTTCAGCCGACACTTAGCAATGGTCGCGCCTCGGGCACCATCCACTTCTCCGGCGCTCAGCTGCGCTTCGCATCGGAGGCCGGTGAGGTCGTGCTGCCGCTCACCGGTTTGCAACTCGCCCTCGGCGGCGCGAACGATGGGCTCATTTTTTTCACCCACCCGTCGTTGCCGCAGACCACCGTGCACACGGCGGACCACGCGATTCTCGATCATCCCGTGATCCTCGGGACGCCGCCACTCGCCGCACAACGCGCGCAGATCCGCACCAGAAAGCGCGTCGGCACCGCCCGGCTGCTCTCAGTCGCCGGTGCGCTCGTCCTCGCGCTCGTCGCGCTCGTACTGTCGCGCTCGTGGTTCGTCAAAATGGCCGCCGCCGCCGTGCCGGTGTCATTCGAAATCTCGGCGGGCGACAGACTCTTCGAGCAAATGATGACCTCCAAGAAGGTCGTCAAAAACGCCGAGATCGACGCGCAGCTGAAGCGTATTACCGACCCGTTGCTCGCCGGAATTTTGGACCGCCGATATCCCTTCACCTTTCACGTCATTGAGGACCCGGCGCTCAACGCCTTTGCGCTGCCGGGCGGACACGTCGTGCTGCACACTGGGTTGTTGCTCGCCGCCGACCGCGCCGAAGAAGTCGCCGGCGTGCTCGCGCACGAGATTGCCCACGTGACCGGTCGCCACGGCATCCGCAATATCGTCGCCTCCGCCGGTCTCTACCTCGCGCTCTCCGCCGTCGCCGGCGATGCCAGCGGTCTCCTCGCGGTACTCGCCGACAACAGTGCCTTCTTGCTCGACCGGAAGTTCACGCGCGATTTCGAGCGCGAAGCGGACAACGGCGGTTGGGATTACCTCGTCAGCGGCGGAATTGACCCAGCCGGCATGGTTTCATTTTTTGAAACGATGGAGCGCGAAGAGCAGAAGGAGCTGGAAAAAATACCGATGGGCGGCGTAGCCAAAGCGCTCGAAATCGTCAGCACCCATCCCGCAACGCGTGAACGCATCACACGACTTAAAGACAAGCTTCACACCCGCGGGCCGGCCGCTGAACCGCGTAAAATTACTTTGGACTACACCGCCTTCAAGGCCAGCGTCCGCGCCTCGCTGCACTCTCCCGACTCGCACCCCGCAAAGCAGTAATCAGCCGGGAAGACCCACCGGTGTTGGTGCCTCGACACGGAGCGTCACGCCGAGCTGCCACCGGGCGAGAGCTTCCTCAACAATCCGAACACTCACAGCTTCGTCCGAAAAACCGGTACCGGCCGCGGCGCGGTCGGCCCGGCCCCGGCCTCGTCGAACCGCGTCCAACCGGCATTGCCCACAAAGAAAAATTGCCCGCCACTCGCGACACAACCGAGGGCCGGTGCCGCCATCGTCAGATGCGCCGCTTCCAGCACCGTCACGCGCATCACCGTGTCGCCGCCGCCGCCGAGCGCGATCCGCAGCACGCGATTCGGTCGCAGGCCATTCTGCACCGCGATCAAGTCGCCGTTCGGGGCCCGCACCAGTCCATCGATCCCGATCAACGTCGTGTTCTCCGGCGATTCCAGCCGCCGCACTTCACGCGAACCGAGGTCGACGCGGAGCAAGCCGTTGGCGTGATCGGCGACGAACAACGCGCCGGCCTCCGCAGCCACCACCACGCCTTGCAGCGACAAAAATTCCGCGCTCTCCACCCAAGCCTCCAGCGCGTTGGCCCCCGGCGCGAGCCGCCACACGGTCGGCCCGCCGCTGTCCGGCAAATAAACGCTGCCGTCGGGACCGAGCGCGAGGTCGCCGAGGACGTGCGACTGTTGATCTCCAGGCCGGCGGACGACCGGGATCACCCGGCGCACCGCACCCGTCGCGAGGTCGATCTCCGCGAGCCCCGCCGTGCCATCCATCGACTGCGCGAAGCCACTCATCGCCGGCACCGCCGAAGTCGCCGCCCACAGCACGCCATTCACTTCATCGACCGCGAGACCCAGCACGCCCCACAGATCCTCGCCTTCCGGAGTGAAGCGGCGCACTCCGCGCTCTCCGCGCTTGTCGTCCTTCATCGCCCCCGCGCGCACCCACACGCACCGATTGTGCGCGTCGCCGAAAAAAAACTCGCCGGTCGTCTCGCGCCACGCGATGCCTTCGATCAC
>CAMATV010000306.1 GCA_945861235.1 Opitutus sp. GAS368 | reverse complement strand
AAATCCACGGGCGGAGACGATGAGTCGAAGCCGCTCTCTCAAGGATTCATCCCTTGATGAAGCCCATGAGCGGTCGATTCCTCCGAAACTTAGAATCGGCTTGGTTTGTTCACCCATCGGAAACAGCGAGGACCCTGTTTTAAAAGGTTTGCAGCGGAATTTTTGACGACGGATGGCACGGCTGCACACGGATGAAATGCGAGCGCAGGTGTGACCGGCGGCGCGAACAGCGACTGTTTCTGGCGGATGAAAAAAACCTAGGGTGAAACCAATCGGCCCCGGCAACTGATCGCTGCGCCGAGTGGACGCTTCCGCTTGAGACAATCCGGGCGTCAGATGCCAGTGGAAACAAGGC
This sequence comes from Opitutus sp. GAS368, assembly GCA_945861235.1. Lineage (GTDB taxonomy): Bacteria > Verrucomicrobiota > Verrucomicrobiia > Opitutales > Opitutaceae > GAS368. The sequence goes on along the minus strand of CAMATV010000306.1, from coordinate 4,368 downwards.
CCACTCTCCCCCCGTGCGATTCCCTCGTTCGATTCCTCTGCCCCCATTCCTTTGCCAAAAGAATCGCTCCACCTATCCACGGCGTCCTCCCCGCGTTGTCCTCACGATCGGTTCTCAGGCTTCCTGGGTGTGGCAAGGGAATGGGGGCAACGTAAAAATCGCCCGCAAGCAGACTCCTGCCTCCAGGCGGGTTCAGCGCGTCTGGAAAGCACATTCGGCTCAGAACGCTCGCCGCACACTCAGGTAGCCGAAGCGCCCGCCGGGGCGACCCACGAGGCCCTGATTGTAGCCGACGCTCGTATTATCGAGCGGGGGATCGCGGTCCAAAATATTTTCGAGACCGAAGGTCACGCGCAGGTCGCCGAGCTTGGAGGTCTTCGCAAAACCGTAGCTCACCGAGCCCGCAAATGTGTAGTAACGCCCCACCTCCCAGCCGTCGCGGAGGAAATCGCGGTATCGGTGGATGTAGTTCATATTGAGGTTGGCCCCCCACGTGCGTTTTTGCCAGGCGACCGACGACTGGCTGCGGTAGCGCGGCAGACTCCGGCCGACACTGCTCACAATGGCGTCGTTTTGAAACCGCCGCGACGCGTAAAAGCCCATGTAGGTCCAGTTGCTGGATACGTTGAAATTGCCGTATTCGGCCGTGCGCACGCGGTAACGCAGTCCGTAGTCGTAGTAGCGCACCATTTGTTGCGCGAGGTTCACGGCAGAATCGGTGATGAAGCGGATGCGGCCGGGCACGGTAACGGTCTGGCCGGGGAGGACGGGGGTCGTGATGCCGCCGGCGCCGGCGAGGATGCTGATGTTGGCAGTTGTGGTGTTCGTGTAGGTCTCGGATTGCGGATCGCGGACCACCAGATCGCCGGTGCTCGTGAGTTCGTTCTGGCGGATGAACGTCGTACCGAGACCGGAGGTGATGAGATTCCGTTGTTCAATAATGCCGTGCGCAAAATCAATCGTGAGGCCGTTGAGTTTCCGCCACGGCACATCGTAGACGAGGCTCACTTGCTTCGTGACGCCGGTTTCGGGGGTGAGGTTCCGGTTGCCCGACGTCTTGAGGAGACGCTGAAACGTGCTCGCGTCGACCGGGTCGGCCGTGAGCGCCTGCGGACGCCGGAGATCGGCCAGGCCGCTGACGAGGCTCTGACTCACCCCGCCGTAGAGCTGCGGGAGCGTGGGCGAACGAAAGGTCTGACTGTAGCTCCCGCGCAAGAGGAGACTGCGGAACGGGCGGTAGCGCAGTCCGCCAAAGGGCTTGATCCCGCTGTCGTAGCCGTCGCTGAATTTCTCGAACCGCGCCGCACCGTTGAGTTCGAGGGTGTGCACGAAGCGGAAGTGACGCTCTTTTGCGAGGGGCACCCGGAGCTCGGCCGAGGCGGAGTCGACCGTGCGCGCCGCCTTGGTCGGATCGGCGAGGCGCACTTGGCCGATGATGTCGTCGAGCGAGGTGGATAGTGCGTCGTTGGCCGTGTCGAAATGTTCGGAGCGATGCTGGGCGCTGAGCGAACTGCCGATCTGGCCCCACGGCAGTGAGAACAGCTCGATCGTTGTGAGGCGCCCTTCGAGAATCATGGTGTCAGCGGTGCCATTCTTGCCGGTGATGACCTTAATGCCGTCGAGGGTGGCCGGGTTGTTCTTGAACGCCGGGCCGCCGAAAATATTGAGCGCGTCGGGCGTAGCCTTGGCGAGCGCGGCGCGCACGGCGCTTTCGCTGAGCGCGTTGGTGGTGCGATCGGTCGACTCGTTTTTCGTGTAAGCCCAACCCAAGTCCCAATCGAAGCGGCCGCGGAGCGTGCCATGCACCCCGGCGCGGTAACCGAGCGACGTGCTGGCGATCTTGGCAATCCGCGCGCCGACCTCGAGGGGACGATACGTAAACGCGAGCGGAATGCCGAACGGGTTGTAGTAGTTCGACGCGGGAACGAGGATGTTGTTGTCGCCAGCCGTGGAGATGGGCGAGGGCGCGAGGTGCGTCTCGGATTTGATCTGCGTGTAGCTGATGGCCGCGTCGAAATCGATGATCCGGGTGATTTGATAGCCGAGCCCCGTGCTGAGACTGCGCGTAACCCGTTCGGGGACGTTCCAAACGAAGGGCTGGAAGTTGTAGGAATTGCTCAACTCGCCGGCGGGAAACGCCCGCGCGATGAATTGCGCGGCGGTCGGTCGCGGGGGATTGTCACCGCGCGGCACCGAGGCGAAGTTGCCCGAGCTCCCCAGCGTGCCGACGTTGGTGCCGCCGGTGCCCGGTAGAAAGCTGGCTGCGGTGCCGGTGAGCGGGTTGAGAATCGAGGTGGCCGTGAGTCGGTTCTTCGGGTCGGTGAGCTGCGTCAGCGTGGGCACGCCGACCGTCGCGTAGGGTCCGGTGGCGGACCGCCCGTCAAACGAGCTGACGGCGGTGGCGGTGGGGCGAAGCGTGTTGGCGTATTTGACGGCGTCATACTCGCGCCAGCGCTCGGTCTGATCCGCGTTGGCGGAGAACGGCTGATCGGTGGCAGCGTTGGCGTGACGCGAGCTGTAGCTGTAGTTGACGTTGACGCGGGCTTTGCCGGCGCGGGTGCCACCGAAGAGTGAGACGGAGAGCTCGCCGCCGTCGGTCTTGAAGTAGTTGCCGTAGCGCGCGGTGATCTCGGCACCGACAAAGTTCTGGCGGGTGATAATGTTTACGACGCCGGCGGTGGCATCAGAACCGTAGATGGCGGAGGCTCCGTCCTTGAGCAGCTCGACCCGCTCCACCAAGGAGACGGGGATTCGGTTGAGATCAACGAACACCGTCCCGCCGCTCGAGATGCCGTTGGGGGCCTGACGTCGGCCATCGACGAGGATCAGCGTGTTGTTGGGTCCGAGGAAGCGCAGATCGATCGCCGTGGCGCCGCGCACCGCCGTGATCGTGCCGCCCTCGTTGATGCCGAAGGAGGTGGCCTCGGGGATGTCGCGGATGATGTCGGTGAGATTGTCCATGCCGGACAGCTCGATATCTTCGCGCGTGATGAAGCGCACGGGGGAAGGACCTTCGATGTCGGTGCGTTTGATGAGCGAGCCGGTGACCTCGAATTTTTCGAGCGTCGCGGGCGCGGTGGAGGTCGAGGCGGAGTCGGTTTTGGGCGCAGACTGCGCGGCGAGCGACCCGGTGCAAAGGCAAGCCAGTGCACCGAATCGGGCAACCGCGACGAAGGCTGCGGATCGCGGGCTATTCATCGTTGGTGGGGGTGGTGGGTGAGCCGCCCGGGGAATACTCGGCGGCGAGTTGTCGTGAGGCCAAGCAGGCCACGCGCCGTCGCGAACGCAACGGGGAAGTGCCCGCGGGATCGGGCGGCGGGTGAAGCCAACGTCCGGAGAGACGTTGGCTTTTGGCGGGTAAGAATTCGCGCGCGAGCGGACGGCGGAGCCGACGGGCTACTGCTGGTAACTGGCCAACGCCGGAAAATCGGCGGCGGCGAGGTCGAGCGTGGCGAGCTCGTGGGGGAGCACCCAGCGAAGTGCGGCGTGTTCCAAGGCTCGGGGGGCCGGGCTCGTCGCGGCGAGGCGGCAAACGAAGGGAAACATTTCGATGGTGAGCGCGGGGTAGTCGTGCCGAAACGACGGAAGGGCGCGGACGATTTCGGCCTGGCAGCCGAGCTCTTCGTGGAGTTCGCGGAGCAGCGCGTCGGCGGGAGACTCACCGGCCTCGATCTTGCCGCCGGGGAATTCCCATTGGAGGGCGAGGTGTTTGTGGGCCGGTCGCTGGGCGATGAGGACGCGGCTCGTGGCGTCCTCGATGATGGCGCAGGCGACGGGGAGGGCTTTGGATGGAACCACGGCCGCACAAAGACACGGCGCGCGGGGAAGCTCCACGTCTTTTCTCGCCGGACAGTGGATTTAACATGTTCGGCATCGTTGCGGTGAGCGAGGGGTTCTTGCAGGATGAAAATGTTGCTGAACATTCTCCTGCTGGTCGGCGCGGGGATCGTCGCCATTCATGCCTCGTCGCTTCCAGGATGAGACTGATTTTCCCGGAGGTAGGAGCCTGCTGGCGGGCGATTCAGGACGTGGGCTGCCGGTGAAATGTAAAAATCGCCCGCAAGCAGGCTCCTACCCCCAAAGCCGGTTGAGCGCATCGCGAGCGCCACGGGGGGCCAATATTCGGGGTTGGCGCAGAGGAGGACGGTGGGTTTGCTCGGGGCGAATGACGGGCGTACTTCCCTCCAGCATCATCGCGGGCATTAGCTTTATTGGGCGGAGCGGCGGCGTGGTAAAAAATTTGGGCGGATTCCGCAAAGGTCACCACACGGTGCCCGATGCGGTGAATGCCACGACGAATGCGTTCTTGGGGAAACTCTGCGCGGGCGAACTGGCCGAGGAGAGTGAAACGCTGTTCCAAGGCGTGCG
>CAMATV010000305.1 GCA_945861235.1 Opitutus sp. GAS368 | reverse complement strand
AGGGCGGGCGACAGGACCATGCCCGCCCAGCGGGAACAGTGCGTTGATTTCATGACTAAAACGTTCCTTTCAGCCCGAACTGGATTTGGGCGCCGTCTTTCTGGTGCTGCGTGAGGCGGGCGTAGGCGGGTGTGTCGGTGCCGTAGGCTTCATTTGCCAACGGATTATTGAGCAGATTGCTGATGGTGAAATACACCGACGCGGTGGGCCGGATCAGGTATTCCACGCTCAGGTTCACGATTTGCCGGGGCCGCGTATAGATAAAGGCGTTGGGCGAAATGCCGGAAATCGCGCCCCGGCGCTGGCCGGTCCAGTTGTAATTTACCGCCATCGCGAGCGCCTGGTAGGCAACCTGCACGCCGGCGTTGCAGCGCCGGGTCTGCGCGTTCGCGAAATCCCCGGCGCGCACGCCGGTGGTGCGATTGCGCGTGTAGTTGGCGAACACCGACAGCCATGGCCGCAAGCGTTGGCGGGCGGAGAGTTCGACGCCCGTTTGCCGGACGTCGCCCGTCACGTTTTCCGGGTGGGAGAGCAAATAGCCCTCGTATTCATCCGGCAGACCGAGGTCGTCGAGCAAGGTGCGGGTGGCGATCGTGTTGGTGGAAGTAATGAAGTTTTTCACGTCGCGCCGGTAAACGCTGACCGAAAACAGACCGCCGGCCGGCGTATAATATTCGACGGCCACATCGTGGTTCCGGCCGGCCCAGGGCTTGAGCGCCGGGTTGCTCGTGCTGATCGTGCCGAGGCCCGACCCGGTGGCGTTCTCGGCGGGCGACGTCACTTCGGTCACGCTGGTCGTCGGGATCAACTGGGCGAGCAACGGGCGGCCGATGGTGTGCGCGTAACCGAGGCGAACGAGCAGATTTTCGCGAAGCGTCAGCGTCGCGTTTACGCTCGGATAGAGATCGCCGTAGGTCGTGTCGATGAGGTTGGCCAGTGGGAGGCGGGTGAGCTTCGCGACCTCGAGCGGGTCGGTCGTGATCGCCACCGTCTGCACGCCCGCGAGCGCCGGGTTGCCGTCGATGAGCTTGCCGTTGGCGTCGTGTCGAAACCGGAGCTGCAAATTGGTCAAGGTGCCGCGCGCAATGACGTGGGTTTGTTCATAGCGCCCGCCACCGCTGAGACGCAGCCGGTTCTTCCAAAACGACGCATCCGCCATCAAGTAGCCGGCGTAAATGGCCTCCGACGATTCCTCGAGCGTGGTCGCCCACCCGATGTAGTCGAGGTCGGGAGAAGTCGTGTAGTAGCTGGGGTTCGCTTGATAAAGATCGTAGCCCTTCTTCACGCTCAGCCATTGCTGCGTCGGAAACATGCGGTGCGGACCCTCGAGGTTGAAATCGGAATCCGTCAACGTCCCCGCCGGCAACGCGGTGAAGGCGGGGCCGGTATAGTTGCGCGTGATCTGGGGCTGCGTTCGGTCCTTGGCGGCATTCTTGAAGAGGCCACCAGTCTTGACGGCCAGGGAGAAATCTTCCGGCCGGAATTTCCGGGTCACGTCGAACTTCGCGTTGCTGAAGTTGTTTTTGACGTCGCGCAGCAGATAGGTGGGCGTGGAATAGGTGCCGAGGCTGGCAAGCTGCGTCGTGTCGATCACGGTGCCCGCGGCGTTGGTGACCGTGATCCGGCCCGGCGTGCCTTCGGCCGGAATATCGTCGAAGCGAACCGTCGCACCGGTGAGGCCGAGGCGTCCAATGCTAATCTGGCCGTAGGAATCGATCCGGTAGGTCAGCACCGTCTTGCTCTTCGCCACCGTAGATTCGAGATCCCACAGCGGTCCGCGGTGCCGATACGTGATCTGTCCCTGGTGCGTCTGCGTGGTCTGGTAGGCTTGCTGAGTGACCGTCTGCGTGACCGTGCCCTGCCCCGGGCGACCCTGCGTGAAGCCGGGCGCGAAATCGCCGGTCGTGGCGTTGCGGCCGCTCGTGGTCGGCGCCAGCAGCGTGCCGGTGTTGTAGACCATCTGGTGGTTGCCGAAATCGTTCCAGTAGCGGTTGAAGTTGTGGGCGACCGACACGGTGGCCCGCGCCGACAGCCGGAAATCGAACTTCGTGCCGAACGCGCTGCGCCGCGTGAAGGAGTGACCGGTCAGCCCGGTGATCGTCGTGAGATACGGACTGGCCGCAGCTGAGTTGGCGATGCTGTAGGCTCGCAACAAGATCCTCGACGAACCGAAATTGTCGTTGCGCGACGCATTCAGTGAGTAGCCGAATCGCTTGCTCACCGGATTCACATAGTTGACCTCAAAATCCGGAAACCACTTGTAGGACTTGCCATCGCCCCCCTCGCGGCCACCGGGCGTCTGGCGCAACGAGAGAAACTCCGAGCTCATCAGGAGGAAGGTGCGGTAGCGAAACTCCGGCCGGCTGCGTTCGAACGCCGAACGCGAAATCATGTTGATCCGACCGCCGATGCTGTCCGCACCCGTGTCCGGGGTCGGACCTTTCGTGATTTCGATCCGATCCACGTTGGTCATCGTCAGGCCGCGGAGCGCCGTGACGCGCGTGGATGTGTTTGGCTGCGGCACGCTGAGTCCCGCACCGTCCATCTCAATGTTGGTGTATTCAGGAGGCATGCCACGCAACCCGACATCCGTGCCGCCGTTGGTGACCTCGACGCCGGGCAGATACTGCAAAAAATCGGAGAGCTGGTTCTGCGCCAGGGTGCCGAAGGCATCGGTGGCGACGACGTCCTTGATGTTGCGCGCGATCCGCTTCTCATTGATCGCCATGTCGGCAGCGCTCATCTCGCGGCTCGTGCTGACTGTGAACACATCGAGCTTCACGACAGCCGCGGCGCCCGGCGCGGCATGGCCGAAATCGCGCAACTCCACCTCGACGCGCCCGCCGGCGCCCTCGCCGGTGGCAACCGCGACGGTCTCGGGGATCATCCCAGTGTAGGAGACGCTCAGGCGCTGCAGCCCCGCTGGCAGATTGGGAATGAGAAACTCGCCCGCTTCGTCCGTCAACACCTCGACCGTGGAGCCCTCGACCGCGACCCGGGCGTTGCGTAGATACACGCCACTTGCGCTGCTTTTCACCCGGCCGGCGATGCTGCGCTGGGTGGCCGTGGGCGTACGTGCCCCGGAGGCGACGGGTGGCGCGCTTGGGTTGGCGGAAGGCTGACCGAGCGTGTGATCGGCGAAGACGGCCAACGTGAGGATCAAAACAAAGGCGTCGCGGCGATGCGGTCGGCTCATGCAGAGGAAGAGTGGGCAGGCAGGTTGGCCGACGAGTCGGGTTTTTATTGCTAGGAAACTAGATTTGCGGGGGGGGGAGGGGTTTACTGGCAATGCGGCGCACGCGAGCAGCCAGCGAATCAGGGCACGCGGGCAGCGGTTCTGAGTGAGAGTGTTCATGGGGAGGATGCAGCCTGGCGTCCGGTCAAGCGCACACCGGTGCGTGACGACGACATTTTTGCGGGGAGGATTGGACGGGACAGCGCGAAGCGGACGCGCGAAGCTGAAGTAAAGACTGGACTCGCGGGATTCAGTCGGCAACTCGACCACCCAGCAACCCCAATCCATACGCGTCGATTGCCGCTCCCGCCGCTCGAGCAACGCGCGGCCTGCCGCGCACTGCGCCCGCCTCGTCCGCCCCACCTCCGACCCCAGCGCACCTCAAGGCCCCCGCGTCGCTCGACATTCCAATGTCGAGTCAGCGAAACTGCCCTTCAGCAACGCCCCATCCCATCCCTCCTAGGAGATCAAGCATGGGGGCAGGTTTTAATGTTGCGCCATGCCGAGAGCTCTCCGGCGGAAGAAGTGGGCGACGCATTAAACATTTAAACCTGACACTTTTTGCCTGCTCCTGAACCTTGCCTGCTCCAAAGATCGAGTGCGAAACGTAGCGCCGTTTTTAGCTGCTCCATCTGTGGAGCCGTCAGCCGTCCTAACCGGCGGATCAATTTTTCGTGGCCGAGACTCGCCGGTTACACTTGGACGTTTACCCACGATTCCCGATCAAGAAACTTTAGCTTTCCGAGTGCCACCTCGTAGTCTGATCCGCGATTTTCTGTGGTGAGCGGGGCGCAAATCGCCAGCGCCTTGGGAGCGTCCGGGTCGTCCCGAGAAATGACGACGGCCGGACGAACCTTACCCACCATTCCGAGATCAATGAGGTAGAGTTCGCCAGGATTCGGGCTCATCGTTGGTCCAGGTGCGAAAAGTCCGTCTGGTCGAGGTTGCCCCCAAACCTTGGCGACTTGCTCAATCGGCGGTGCGATGTCGCTGTTATCTTCGACGGTCAGAGGAAACGGGATGGCTTTGCGGCGCTCGATCTGAGCGAAAAACATGTTCGCCGCTTGGGTCGAGGTCATACCGAGCTGGTCGAGAATTTTTTCAACGCGAGCCTTGCGGCGCGGGTCAATCCGGGTGCGGAGGATGGCAGTTGCTGACATAACACAAAAGGAGCACGACTGCGCGCGGCAGGCAGGCCCAGCATTCGCCAGCCGTGAAGATCAGGCATGGGGTCAGGTCGATAATCTTTCACTTCCGCGAATAAACAAAAGAGGTCGGGTTTTAAGATTTAATGTCAGCCGCCGGAATATTCAGCGCGAAAACCCATGGTATGGGGGTTGAGCGCCCTGAATCGGAACACCGGCGAATGGCCGCAAACTTGGTTGGTCGTGGACTGGCCCGAGGGCGATGCCGCGCCTTACCATCACCACGTGGCGTGGTTCAAAACCAAACCCACCCCACAGCGTTGTCTGCGTTTGAGCCGGGGACGCTTCG
>CAMATV010000304.1 GCA_945861235.1 Opitutus sp. GAS368 | reverse complement strand
ATCACGCCCGCGCTGTTTGCCACGCTCGTGATCATGGCGGTCGTGACGACGCTGATGGCGTCACCGCTGTTTGAGTTGCTCGTCGGCCGGCATCGGCCGGCGACGGAGGCGTAGAATTGGCATCCGCCGCCCGCTTTGGCGCGTGCCGAGAAGGAGGCGCTGGTCGGTTGCGAAGCGTCCGGTCCGGCCCGCCGCTCAGAATTCCGTGCTGGCGCGGAGCGTAAACGTGCGCGGCGATTCGCGAAAGATTCCGCGGTAGTAGCGCTCGTCGAAGAGATTGGTGACGATCAGACTGAGGTCGACGTTTCGGTTGGAGAGCTTGAGCGAATAGTCGATCGCGGCCCGGCCCACGACATAGGCGGGCGCGTCGCCCGCAATCGTCGGGTCGGTGGAGAGCCGGACTTTGTCCACGTAGGCGAGGCCGATGCCGAGGCCCAGTTTGTTGAACGGACCGGCCGAAAAACGATAGCGGTTCCAGAGGCTCGTCTTGTAGCGGGCGGAGCCGCTCGACCGCGCGCCTACTTGGTTGGCGCTCTGGGGATTCGGCACGAGCGTGCCGTTAAGCAACGCGATTTTGGCGATGCCGGGATTGTCCACGATTTTGGCGACGGGGAGATAGCTGAAACCCGCTACCAAAACGTAATTGCGGCCGGGCTGATACATCAGCTCGGTCTCAAGTCCGCGCGTGAGTCGCTCGCCGCCATAGGTGTACCACGTGACGTTGTTCGTCGTAACGGCGTCGAGGTTGCGCGGATCATTGTCGGTTTTGAGCTGATCCGTGGTGCGAAAATCGTTCAACCGGCTTGTCTCGAAGACGGTGAACGTACCCGTGAGCGTGCGATTCGCGAAGGCGAACTTGGCCCCGATGTCCCAGCCCTGGCCTTCGCGCGGCGGTGCCGGCGCGGCCGCGCGCTCGTCCACCGTGGTGCCGTTGCCCTCGACGAAGGCCTGGCCGGAATTCGGCTCGAACGAGGTGCTCGTGCTGGCGTAAAACACGAGGTCGGGTTTCGCCTCCCACGAGGCGCCAAACGTCGAGACCGTCGACTCGCGACGATTGGCTACGCGGAACGTGTCGTTGTAAACCTGCCGGCGGACACCAGCGAGCAGCCCCAGTTTGCCGTCGAAGAGTTCCATGATGTGGCTGGCATAGCGCGCCTGCTCGCGGTTGAACTGCGACAGGCTCGGTCCCGGGAGCGAATCGCCCGACACGGCGAAATAGCGCGTGATGTCGGGGTAGTCTTCAGTGAGTGGATTCCAGCCGGGAGTGATCTGCGCACCGGCGGAGGCGCGGATGTCTTTCGGGATGCTGTTCAGCGGCAGCGCTACGGTCGTCGCCTGGGTGAATTGGAAGAAATCGTCGCTGTATTGCGATGCGCCCGCGTGCGTGGTGTTGCGGAAGGGCCCGAAGGAATAGTTGGCGATCACGTCACCGGTGATTGTTTTGGAGTCGTTCAGGTTGCGGAGGCTCGCGGGATTGGCGCGGATCACCCCGTCGCCGCTCACGGTGTTCATGTCGATCCGGTTCCGCAGTCGGTCGAGATCGTATTTGTAGTAGCTGCTTTTGAAGGAGAGGAATTTCCAAGGCATAAAGGTGGCGGTGCCGCCCCATTCCTTCACGTCGATGGTACCGCTCGAGCCGACCAAGGAGCTGTTGTAGTCCCAGCCGTAGCGAGTCGCGTCGGGATTGACCCCGATGATGCGCGGCACCGTCGTCGCGAGATCGTAGATACTCCGGGTGTCGTTGGCCCAGTTTGCGCTGGATTCGCGCCAGCGATTCTGGAGAAACGTGATGGCCGCGGGCGTGGTGGCGGTGGCACCGGCGCGACCGGCGGCCTTCGCCCAGGTGATCTGCTCCGCGCGCGGATTCCGGTAGTCGGAATCATATTGCGGATTGTTTCTATAAACGGTCCGCATATCGCCGGTATTTTCTTTGTGACTACGTTCGAAGGAAAGCCGTAGGTTCAGATGGGGCATGGGCCGGACGCCGACGGCGGCGCGGAGGGACCGGTTGTCCGAACGGCTGTCCGCGATCCACATCTGGTTGTCCTGCCACTGCGCATCGAGGCGATAGGTCAGCCAGTCTTTACCGGGCAAAATGCGGCCCTGTGAAGCGAGGCTGGCGGTCTGGCTGTTAAACGAACCATAGGAAACGTTCAGGGTGTTCCGCCGCTGGGGCGACGGCGGCGGTGTACTGAAATTAAAAATACCACCGGGCTGTGCGCGGCCGAAGAACAGTGTGGCCGGGCCCTTGACGACTTCGAGTCGGCCGCCGGAGGACACGACCGGGTCGGTGTAAAACCGGCGACCATCCTGCGAATAGAAGCTCGTGCCGTGGCCGCGGGCAAACGCGGTGCTGCCACCGTCGAGGTTGCTCGGCTCCACGTAGGCGCTGGGGATGAAATCGGACATTTCCTGATAGGAATTGAAACCGGCTTCCCGGATGAATTCCTCGGTCAGGATGTTGACGGCGAGGGGCGTCCGCTGGACGTCGCGATTGAAACCGGTGGCCACCTGCGTGGTCGTCGCGGAATAGCCGCCGGTGTTGGCGATGACTTCAAACGGACTCAGAACAATGCTCGCGGCCGCGCCGGCGGTGGCCGGCGTTTGCGCCGCCGCGGTTGGTGTCAGAGCCAGAGCAAGGCAGCCGGCGATCGTGGGAATAGAAGAGGGGTGCTTCATGGGATGGGGTTCCTTAAGAGCGAAAACGGTCTCGCGGGAGCCAGCCGACAAGGGGCTGGTTTTGGAGATTACGGTGACGCGGCGAGTGAGACGCACACGAGCTGGGTATCGTTGCGCGCAAACAGGCTCCGATGCGCGTAGGCTGGATGCGACCAAGCGATCGGGTGCGCGCGGTTGCGCAACGGCGTCTCGGGCGTGATGAAGTGCGCGCTGCTGATCCGCTCGAAGCCGGCCGGCGTGAGCTTCGCGATCACGATCTCGCCTTTTTCGGTGGTGATCCAGGTGCGGTCGCCGTGTTGCACGAAATGCGCGGTGGCCCAGCGGCCGTTGGCGAGCAGCGTCGTGTCTGCCCACACGCGGTCGCCGTTTGTGAGCTTGAGGCAGCGCATCTCGCCGTAGCTATCGATGCCGTAGACGTAGCCGCCCCGCACGAAGGGTGTCATGATGATGCTGTGCAGCGCGTCCGTCTTACGCTCGTTCACGCCCTTGCGCTGCCAGAGCAGGGTCGGGGGTGAGGTGTCACGCGGCAGTTCGTAGAGCCGCGCACCGTCGTAAAAAGCGGAGAAAAACAGCTTCGTCCCCGACTCGTCGAGCACGGGATCGCCGACGTTGAGGATCATGTTGACCGGTTTGTAAGGCTCCTGCCACCACACCTTGCCGGTCGCGGGGTCGAGGGCGGCGATCCAAAACCCAGTCCAGACTAGCACGACCTCGCGCTCGCCGAGCCGAACGAGTCGCGGTGCCGAGTAGGACGGCTGGCCGTCGAGCGCGCGCCAGCGTTCGCGGCCGGTCTTCACGTCGAGGGCGACGACGCACGCATCGGGTGGCCCGCCGACTTGGAAAATCACGAGATCGCCCACGACGAGTGGCGCGCCGGAGACGGCCCAGACATTGAGCTTCACTCCGTATTCGGTCGCGAGATCGCGTGCCCAAAGGACCTGGCCGGAAGCCGCGTCGAGAGCGTGCGCGTGCCCCATCGCACCGTATGCGAAGGCCCGGCCGTCGACGACCGTGACCGCCGCCCGGGGACCGAGTGCGTAGTCGATGTCGCGATACACGCAGGGGTAGGTGTGCGTCCAGAGCGGTTTACCGGTGGAGCGATCGAAGCAGCGTACACGCTCTTGGGGCGCGGGTTCGTTGACGCGATCCGTGAGGTAAACGCGATCACCGGCGACCGTCGGACCGCTGTAGCCGGGGCCGACCGTGGCGGTCCAGACCGGTTGCAGTTGGGGGCTGGAAAATTTCTCGACGATGCCGGTCTCACGCCAGACGCCATCGCGCTGCGGCCCGCGCCACTGCGGCCAATCGTCGGCCGGGAGCGGAGGCGTGCCGGCCACCAAGAGCGCGGCGAAAACGAAGGGTCGGAACAGAGTGAGCGATAGGGTCATGGTGGCGCGGTGGGTCGTGCGTTGTGGTTGACGGAAAAACGCGACGCAAGCTTTGCGCCGCGCACCTTTTTCCTTGAGCTCGGCGTCTTGTGGGTATGATTCCGTGATTCTCGATGAAACTGTTCCGCCTCGCTCCCGACCCTGCCGAGCCACGTTCGCCAGCTTCGCTGCGGTTTGCGATGGTCTACGGATGCCTGAGTTTTGGGGCGGTGAGCACGCTGGCGTATTCAATTTGGGCGTTTCGTTTGGTGCCAGGCACGGTGGGCCTCTATACGACGACGGCCTTGGTCTACCTCGGTTTGGGCGGGCTCGCGCTCAGCCGGTTGGTCGCGGCGCCGGGCGCGGCTTGGCGTTTCACGTTGTGCTTCGCGACGGTGTTTCTGGCCTACGCCGTGGGCTGGTGTGTGTGTTGGTTCGGACTGCGGGGAAAGTTTCAGGCCGATCTCTTGGGAGCGGCGGCGGGACTCGCGGCGATGACGTGGTTGCTGCAACGTGCTTTTGGTCGCACGTCCGGTTTTTTCCCGCTCTTTGGCGCGCTTCTCGTGCTCCACAGCGTGGGCTACTACGCGGGCGAGCAACTTTATGCCGCCGTCCGCGGCATCCCTGGTCGCCTGCTTTGGGGCGCGGCCCACGGCCTCGGTTTCGGCGCGGGGCTGGGTTACGTGCTTCAGCGCTG
>CAMATV010000303.1 GCA_945861235.1 Opitutus sp. GAS368 | reverse complement strand
CACCCTGCGCGGTTTGCGCTCAAGTGGCGCCGGCGCGCGCTTCGGCTCGACGTTCTTGCGCATCGACGACGACCGTGGTGACGACATCGGAACCGACGTTCGTCATCGTGCGCACCATGTCGAGGACGCGGTCGACTCCCAGCACAATGCCAATGCCTTCCGGGGGAATCCCAAAGGTCACGAGCAGTCCGGCGATGAGCGGCAGAGAGCCGCCGGGAATACCGGCGACGGCAACTGCGCTCAGCACCGATAGCAGCAAGAGGGTGAGCTGCTGGCTCATCGAGAGATCGATGCCGAAGACTTGGGCGACGAAGAGCACGACGCAGCCCTCGTAGAGCGCGGTGCCACTCATGTTCATCGTGGTGCCGAGCGGCAGCACAAATCCGGCGACGCTGGGGCGCAGGCCGAGCGTTGCTTTCGCACAATCGAGTGCGGCGGGCAGCGTCGCGTTGCTCGAGGAGGTGGAGAATGCCGTGACGAGCACCGGGCGGATGTCTTTAAAAAACTGCAGCGGCTTGCGGTCGGTCCAGACGCGGAGCCAGATCGACATCGTGCCGAACAGGTGGAGTAACATGACAACAATGCAGCCGAGGGCGAACACGCCGAGGGCGATGAGAATATCCACGCCGATCTTTACGATGACGCTGTAGATCATGGCCGGCACGGCATACGGCGCGAGGCGCAGGGCGAAGTGGACGATGCCGGTCATGAGTTCGCTCACGAGCTCCAAGGTGTCTTGGAGTTTTTTGCGTTTCTCCTCGATCAGCTGCGTGCCGACGGCACCGACGAGAATGGCGAAGAGAATGAGCGGGAGCACGTCGCCGATGACGTTGTTATTGTGGCCCATCACGGCGCCGAAGAGATTTTTCGGCATGAACATCTCGACGATGGTCATGAAACTCATCGACGGGGAGGCCGCGCCCGAAGCGATGTGTTTTTGGGCGGCGCCGCCGAATTCCTGCAACAGCCGCGTTTTCGTCTCGGCATCGAGTTGATTCCCGGGCCGGAGCACGTTCATCATGACGAGGCCGAGGCCGACGCCGATCGCCATGTTAAGGAAAAAGAGGGCGAACGTCCGACCGGCCAAAGGCCCGAGCCGGTCAAGTCGGCCGAGCTGCACGACGCCCGTGGCGAGCGAGGCGAAGACGAGCGGGATCACCACGAAGAACAGCATACGCAGGAAAATCTGACCGAAGGGATCGAAGATGTTCGTCGAGACCTTGCGCATGAACGCCAAGAATTCGGGCGAAAATTTTCCGACGGCGAGCGTGGCGACGCCGGCGACGACGCCGACGACCAGACCGATGAGAATGCGATTGGACAGGGGGCGGTTGGTCTCTGCCATATCGGCGAAACGTGGTCTGGGCGTGCTAGCTTGTCCAATCCGAAGTGAGACTGGGCGTTCTCAAAACTTGTCGAGTGGCCCGAGCATGCGCAGGGTTCGGCCATGCCTCCGCTTGAATTCAGTGCTGTCGTGCTGGCCGCCGGACATTCGACCCGGATGGGCTCCGACAAGGCGCTGCTCGAATTCGCCGGCGTCGCTTTATGGCGACGCCAGCACGCGATGCTGCGACAGGCGGGGGCGGCGGAAATTTTTATCTCAGCACGGGAAGAGCAGCTCTGGGCGCAGGGTGAACACGTCGTGCGCGACGCCGTGGCGGGCGGCGGGCCGCTCGGCGGATTGGTGGCGGCGTTGGAGCGCGCGGCGCACGGTCACCTCGCCGTGCTCGCAGTGGATCTGCCCAAAATGGAAGCTAAATGGTTTCAGTCGCTGTTGGCCGAGTGTTCGCCGGGCGTCGGTGCGGTGGTGCGGCGCGGGAGTGACGGTGATTTCTTCGAGCCACTCGCCGCAGTGTATCCGCGTGAGATTTTGGGTCTCGCGAGGGCGGCGGTGGCGCGCGGGGAATTTTCTCTGCAACGCTTGTTGGTCGCAGCCGAGGCCGAGCAACTCATGCGGGTGCGCGGGTTGCGCGCGGACGAATCCGTGATGCTGGAGAACTGGAACGAGCCTGTCCGGTAAGGTTCGGTCGACCGGATTTTGTGGAGTGGTCCAGGGGATGCCGGTTGTGCTGAGCGCCTTGGCGACGCGCCAAAACCGAAACATCCGTGGCCACGAATGGGAATTAGGCGTAGCGGTCCTCGGTCCACGGATCGGCCCCGTTCGAGTAGCCGCGTACTTCCCAGAAACCGAGTTTGTCTTCGGCGAGAAACGTGATGCCGCTGACGAATTTTGCGCCCTTCCACGCGTAGAGTTTCGGCACAATCACGCGGGCGGGACCGCCATGTTCGCGTGAAACCGGAGCGCCGTCGAAGCTCGTCGCGACGAGGACATCGTCGTCGAGGCACGCCGCGAGCGGGAGGTTGGTCGAGTAACCGTCGTAGCTCGTGAAATAGACGAACGTGGCCTCGGGCGGGGGCTGGGCGAGTTCGTAGAGCGCGGTGAAGGCGACGCCTCCCCAGCGGCAGTCGTATTTGCTCCACGTCGTCACACAGTGAAAATCGCTGACGTCTTCGACTTGCGGCAGAGCGTGAAACGCGGCCCATGAAAGCGTGGTGGGCTTTGCCACCAGTCCGGCGAGCGTGAGGCTCCACGTGTCGTGGGTGATTTCCGGCTGCACGCCCAGATCGAGCACCGGGAAACCGTCGGTGAGTTTCTGGCCGGGCGGCAGGCGGTCGCGGGATGCGACCAAGCGCGCGGTGACGCCGCGGGCTTTTTGTTTCTCGGCCCAGCGTTGCTTCGCAGCGATGTAACGTTCCTTCGACATGAGGCGGACGGTAGCGCGAAGCCTCGCGGCGTAAAGCCGCGCTTACACTTCGGTGAGCGCGGCGGTGACGGCTTCGCGACGCCGGACGTAGTAGATCGCCATGCCTCCTTGGTAAATGACCGTCACGAGCGAAACGGCGAGATACGTCATGCGATAGACCAGTTCGATAAACTGGTCGACGCTCCAGCCGATGACTTCGAGCTGCTGTTTCATCTCGGCGGTCACCGTGGCGCGGAGCGGTTCCAGCTGGGGATGGGCCAAGCGCAGCGCGCAGTAGCCGAGCATGCTGAGAATAATGAGGCACTGGCTGTTGACCAGCCACGTCATCCCGCGCGCATCGCTGTGGCGCAGCAGGGTAACGCCGTGCAGTTCGAGCGCGCCCGCCCCGGCGACGAGCACGCCGATGCCCGCGCCAACGGGGTCGCCCATGGAGGCTGCGAGCACGGCGCAGACGGACGCCGCGATGACGACACTCAGCCCGTCGAACCGAGCGAGGCGCAGGACGCGTTGAAAAATTTCTTCGGGAAGGAGCGGAGGGGCTTTCATCATTGCCTTGTGATTCTCGGTGCGGCGAAGAAGTTCACCCTCCGCTCGCGTGACCGCACCGTCAAACAAACCCTTTCCCTTCCGCTTGGAGTTCCCGCCCGAACTGCCGATCACTTCGCGCGTGGAGGAGATCACGGCCGCGATCCAGGCGAACCAAGTGGTGATTCTCGCCGGGGAAACGGGCTCGGGCAAAACCACGCAGATTCCGAAAATGTGCCTCGCCGCCGGCCGCGGTTCGCTCGGGCGCATCGCCTGCACGCAGCCGCGGCGCGTGGCCGCGCTGTCCGTCTCGCGCCGCGTGGCCGAGGAACTCGGCGTGCAATGGGGGCGCGAGGTCGGGTGCAAGATTCGTTTCAACGACGAGACCACGCGTGACACGGTCATCAAGTTTCTCACCGATGGCATGCTGCTCGCCGAGGTGCAGGGCGATCCGCTGCTGCGCGGCTACGACACGATCATCATCGACGAGGCGCACGAGCGCTCGCTGAACATCGACTTCCTCCTCGGGCATTTGCGCACCCTGCGTTACAAGCGCCCCGAACTGAAGATCGTCATCACCTCGGCGACGATCGACACCGAGGCTTTCAGCAAGGCGTTCGACGACGCGCCGATCATCCAGGTCGAGGGCCGCACGTATCCGGTCGAGGTGATCTACGCGCCGCTTGATGAATTCGGCTCCGACGCGGCCGAAGGCGACGAACGCGAAGCGCAGGCCGAGGCGTTGCACTACATCGACGGGGTGGTCGAGGCGGTCCAGCGCATCGTGCGCGAGAGCACGGGCGGCGATGTGTTGGTGTTTCTCCCGAGCGAGCGCGACATTCGCGAACTCGGCGATTTGCTCGACGGCCGGCGGCTCGGGAACTGCGAGGTCATCCCGATGTTTGGCCGGCTTTCGAATGTCGAGCAGCAGCGCGTCTTTGCCTCGACGCAGCGGAGGAAAATCATCCTCGCGACGAATATCGCCGAGACGTCGCTGACGATTCCCGGTATCCGCTTCGTCGTGGACACGGGGCTCGCGCGATTGAGTCGCTACTCGCCGACGGCGCGCACGCGGCGTCTGCCGATTGAGCCGGTGTCGCAGTCGAGTGCGGATCAGCGCAAAGGCCGGAGTGGACGCGTGGCTGATGGGGTGTGCATCCGGCTCTACTCGGAGAAAGATTTTCTGGAGCGCCCGCGTTTCACGCAGCCGGAAATCCAGCGGGCCAATCTTGCGGATGTGATTTTGCGCATGAAGGCCTTTGGGCTCGGCGACATTGAGCGGTTTCCCTTCATCAACATGCCGGCGGCGAAATCCATTCGCGCCGGCTACGCGCTTCTCGAAGAACTCGGTGCGCTCGACGCGTCAGACGATGTGGCGGACTCGGTGCGCGTGCTCACGCCCATTGGTCGTGAACTCGCCCGGCTGCCTGTCGATCCGACCGTGGGGCGCATGATCTTGGAGGCGCGC
>CAMATV010000302.1 GCA_945861235.1 Opitutus sp. GAS368 | reverse complement strand
GTATCCATGGCGAAAATTTCCGCGGCTTCTTCCGCGCTCTGCGCCGCGCCCATTACCACGACCGGCTCACCATCGAAGCCACTTGGACCGAGTTCCCTGGTCAGGTCGCCCCCGCGCTCGCTGCCCTCCGCACCCAGTTGCGCGACTCGGGCTACTAATCACTCCGCCTCGCCGGCACACGTGAGGTCTTCGCGCCTCATGCGGGTGTCAGCGAAGCGCCAAGGACATTCGCGTTCTGGCGAACACCACCCGGTCGCCGCAGGTCTTCAGTCGCCACGAGCGATACCCCACCTCAGGAGAGAATACCCTTCACCACACTTCCGTGCACATCGGTGAGCCGGTAGTCGCGGCCCTCAAAGCGATAGGTCAGCCGCTCGTGATTGAACCCGAGCTGATTCAAAATCGTCGCCTGTAAATCGTGCACATGCACTTTGTCCTTCGTAACATTGAAACCGAGTTCGTCCGTCTCGCCATAAGACAGCCCGCCTTTCATGCCACCACCGGCCAACACCATCGTGTAACAATCCGGATAGTGGTCCCGCCCCAGAACCTCACCCGCGGCTGTGCGGCCTTCGCGGAACGGCGTGCGGCCAAACTCTCCACCGAGCACAATCAGCGTATCGTCCAGCAAGCCGCGTTGGCGAAGATCATTGATGAGCGCGGCCACCGGCTGGTCCATCGTCGCGCATTTCTTGGTCAGACCACCGCGGATATCCTCTTTTTCATTCGTACCGTGGAAGTCCCAGCCCCAGTCGAAGAGTTGCACGAACCGCACACCTTGCTCGACGAGTCGGCGGGCGAGCAGGCAGTTGTTGGCAAAACTAGATTCGCCCGGTTGCGCGCCGTAGGCCGCAATCGTCTCCGGCTTTTCCCGCGTGATGTCCATAACTTCGGGCACCGACATTTGCATCCGGTAGGCGAGCTCATATTGGGCGATGCGCGTCCGCGTCTCCGGGTGGCCGAGCGCACTCGCTTGGATTTCGTTGAGTGCCTGCAATGCATCGAGGCTTTCACGGCGCAGGTCGCGCGTGAACCCCGCCGGATCCGACGCGTAAAGCACCGGATCACCCTTGGAGCGGCATTGCACCCCTTGAAACACCGACGGATGAAAGCCACTGCCGTAGGAATTCTTCCCCCCGTTGGGCTGCACGCCACTCGAAATCAACACGACAAACCCGGGCAGATTTTGATTCTCCGTGCCCAGGCCATAGGTCACCCACGATCCCAGCGACGGACGTCCGGGCCGTGGCGAACCCGTCAACAGCAGTAACTCCGCCGGCGCGTGGTTGAACTGATCCGTATTCATCGAGTGGATAATACAAAGGTCGTCCGCCACGGTGTGCAGGTGAGGAATCGCATCGGACAACCATTGTCCGCCTTGGCCGTAGCGCGCCCACGTGCGCGGGCTGCCCATCAACTTCGGCGTGCCGGACGTAAACGCGAATTTCTTTCCCTTCACAAACTCATCCGGACAATTCTGCCCGTCGCGCTTCACCAGCTCCGGTTTGTAATCGAAGAGGTCGAGATTGGGCGGCGACCCGGTGAGGTGGAGATAAATCACCCGCTTCGCCTTGGCCGCGAAATGGGGTGACCGCACCGCCAGCGGATTCGTCGCCGCGAGCGGCGCGGCGTGGGCACTGCGCCCGAGCAGCGAGCTGAGCGCGATCGCACCGAGCCCACCCGCAGCGTCGCGCAGGAAATGGCGGCGAGTGCTGTGCTGCAAAGAGGAAAGATACGGGTGCATGTTCGTAAAAAAATGGGCTATGGTTTCATGAGCAACTCATCGAGGTTCAGCAGCACGTTTCCAACCACCGTCCAGGCCGCGAGGTCGGCCACGACTGCGCCCTCGGGCAACGGCCCGAGTGGATTCGCCGCGATCGCGAGGGCTTGCGCGGCATTACTCTCGAAACGTTTCTGCCCACGCGTGTAGAGCGCCAGCAACGCGTCGCGTTCTTGGTCCTGGGGTGCGCGCGCAAGGCAAAGCTGAAACCCGTGGTTCAGCTTCTCCACCGCGGAACCGTTCACCGCAGCGATCCGACGTGCGAGGGCCTGCGCCGCCTCCATATAAACCGGATCGTTCAGCGTCACGAGCGCTTGCAGGGGAGTGTTCGAACGTTCGCGCCGCACCGTGCAAACTTCCCGGCTCGGCGCATCGAACGTAATCATCGAAGGATAGGGATTCGACCGCCGCCACGCGGTATAAAGACCGCGCCGGTAGCGATCTTCGCCCGTGCTGTTCTCCCAATCCAGCGCGCTCCCGAAGGCGGCGCTCACCCCCATTTTTGGCTGCGGCGGATTCACGGGCGGTCCGTGCATTTTACGGCTAAGCAGCCCGCTCACCGCGAGCGCTTGATCGCGGATCATTTCCGCCGAGAGACGAAAACGCGGGCCCCGCGCCAGCAGTCGGTTGTCCGGGTCGTGCGCCAGTGCTTCCGCCGTGATCCGCGACGACTGGCGATAAGTCGACGACATCACCATCAGCTTGAGCAGGTGTTTCACATCCCAGCCGCTTTCGCGGAATTCCACGGCCAGCCAATCAAGCAACTCCGGATGCGAGGGCGGATCGCCCTGACTGCCGAAATCTTCACTCGTGCGGACGATACCGGAACCAAAAATCGATTCCCAAAACAGATTCGCGATGACCCGCGACATCAGCGGGTTCTTCGCGTCCGCCAGCCATCGCGCGAGCCCGAGCCGATTCGGCGCAGCGCCCTCGGGCAACGCATGCAACGCTCCCGGAGTGCCCGGCGTGACTTCCTTGCCAAGGTCGAGGTAATTTCCGCGGCGCTGAACGTGGGTCTTGCGCATTTTGCCGGCCGCCACTTCGGCCATCACCGGCACCGTCGTGTAGGGCTTGATCGCAGCCAGCTGTTTCATCACCGCCGCGAGCCGCGCCCGCTCTGTCGCCAAGCCCGGCGCGATCGTCATGTAGTGCGCGGTGGCGACTTCGCGCTCTTCTTCCGAGCGTTCGGCAGGTGGCACCTTGATCGCCGCCAGCACGGGAGCCGGCGTGCGCGTAATCTCGGCGGCCCGTGGATCGACCGTCGCGGCCAGCCGAAACGTGGCGAGCGTGTGGTGCTTTTTCGGAGACAACTGCTCGATCGTCACCGTCAACTTGGCCCCCGCAGGCAACGCCACCGGCCCATCCGGGAGCAGCACCACGGAATGCGCGCGGCCGCCCTGCGGACCGATCGCCCAACCTTTTTCTTTCCCTGCCCGCGCATTCAAAATTGATTCAACGGAGAACCCCTCCTGCGTGAAGTCCGCGTGGGCCGTCACGAAACGCACGGTCGTCGCGCGGCCCACCGAAAACTCGGCGGTCGCCTTCGGCGTTTTTTCAACGAGCGCAGACCACACCGACTGCCGTTTTTCATCGAGTAGCTCCACCCGCGCGCCCGCGAGGAGGGCCCCAAACGCACCATCGGTGCGGTTCCACAGGACCACCCGCTCGATCGCATGGGGGCCTTTGAGATCGAGCTCCCACCAGGGATTTTCTGAACTCTCCGTGAGCGTCGACGCTTGGCCTTTCGAGAAATCGCCGGCCGTTTTCCCATCGATGGCGAGCTTCGCTGCTCGTGCGTCCCCCGTGCTGCTTTGGGTGGCCACACCCATGAGGGCCAAATTCTCGCCACCGCCAAACACTTCCACCTCGGCGAGCGACAACACTTTGTTTTTTCCGGGCAGTTCGACCCGCAGATAACGGCCGACCATCTCGCGCTCCGCCGCCGGGGTCACCGAAGCCAGGATCCGCGTGACGACAAATTCCCCTGTCCCGTGACCCGAGCCGTCGCTGGCCGGCCGCTCGTCGGGGAACGTTTCCAAGCGCAGGGCCGTCAGCCCGCGCGCTTCGCCCACCGTCTCCGCCACCGTGTAGATGTCGGTCTCGCCTTTGCGCTCCACGCGAATGGTTCCGTCTTCACCGCGCGTCATGGCGGCGCCTGCTTTCGATCTGAACGGGGCCCCTGCGAGCGGCTGCCAAGCGAGCGCGGCCTCGAAGCGCGCCTCCCACGCCGGCTGTGCTGCGAGCAGGTCCGGCGTGCGCATGCGCAGGGTCGCCTGGAGTGCCGCGATTTCCGTCTCCAAGGGCTGCCGCTGTCGTTGCTGCTCGGGCGTGAAGAGCGTGAGCACCGGCGACTCATCTTTGCGATCCTCGTCCGCCGAGGTGTTCAAGATCGCGAAGAGTCTGAAATAATCCTCCTGCGTGAACGGGTCATATTTGTGGGTGTGACACTGCGCACACGCCATGGTCGAACCCATGAACACCGTCATCGTCGTGTTCACGCGGTCGACCACGGCTACGTTACGAAACTCTTCGTCCACCGTGCCGCCCTCGCTGTTCGTCGGCGTGTTGCGGTGAAACGCCGTCGCGATCCGTTGCTCATCGGTTGGCTCGGCCAACAAGTCGCCCGCCAACTGCTCGGTCGTGAAGCGATCAAACGGCTTGTTCGCGTTAAAGGACCGTATCAAATAATCGCGATACGCCCAGATCGTACGCTGCGGATCATCCGCGTAACCCGCCGAATCCGCATAGCGCGCCTGATCCAGCCACAACCGCGCCCAGTGCTCGCCGAAGGCGGGTTGCGCCAGCAAGCGATCGACCATCCGCTCATACGCACCGGGCGCACCATCAGCGACGAAGCTCGCGACCTCTTGCGGGCTCGGCGGCAACCCGGTCACGTCGAGGGCCACGCGGCGCGCGAGCGTCGGTCGGTCCGCCGCGGGTGAGGGCCGAAGCTTTTCGCGGTCGAGACGACTGAGCACAAACGAGTC
>CAMATV010000301.1 GCA_945861235.1 Opitutus sp. GAS368 | reverse complement strand
TGCTCGAATAACCCCGCGCTCACCGCGCGCCTCGCCGGCGTCTGGCGCGAGTGGCTGGGCGAGACGAACGTCACGCTCGGCAAACCCCTCACCGTCGGCGAAGATTTCGCCCGTTACGGCCGCACCACCCACCGCATTCCCATCTGCCTGTGGCTCATCGGCGCCACCGCGCCCGCCGAGATTCAAGCCGCCGCCCGCACGGGTGCGGTCCTCGCCTCCAACCACTCCCCTCTCTTCGCCCCTGTCCCCGAGCCCACCCTAAAGGGCGCGATCACTTCGCTCAGCGCCGCCGCCCTCGACCTGCTGGCGAAGAATTAGCCCCGCATTCCGGCGTTGTCCCGTCGGCAATCTCCGCTCTCACTGTTCACTATGCGCAGCTTTTTCTATCTCCTGCTCCTCGGCGTCGTCCTCGGCTCCATCGCACTCGTCGTGCGCTCCGGCATTTTCGCCCGCAAAGACCCCGGTCGCCCCATCAACGCCGCCATGCGCGAGGCCATGAACGCCAATCAGCCCCAACTCAGCGGCAGCGATGCCCAACTGATCGACCAGACCTACGCCAACGCCCGCAAGACACCCTCCGGCCTCCGCTTCGTCGTCCGAGCTCCCGGCGTGGGCGATCAAACCCCAAAGAGCGGCGATCAAGTCATCGCCCACTATGCCGGCCGTCTCCTGGATGGCACGACCTTCGACAGCTCTTACCAGCGCGGCGCTCCCTTCACCTTCCGCGCGGGCATGGGCGCCGTCATCAAGGGTTGGGACGAAGCCTTCTTGAGCATGAAAAAGGGCGAGAAGCGCACCCTCATTATTCCACACTGGCTCGGTTACGGCGAAAAAGGCTCGCCACCCAAAATCCCCGGTAAGGCGACGCTCATCTTCGAAGTCGAGCTGATCGATTTCCGCTAACCACGCCCGCGAGTGCCCTGGGTAGCGGCGAGTGCCCAGGGGCGTTTCCTTCACACGCCGCGCTTGATCGCTGGCTCCCGTTCGTGGGGCTGGCTCCGCAGTTCCACGTTCCGCCCCGCGCGCGCGTGCCATGCGGCCAAGAAACGTTCAGCTCGCCGTATTCACGATCGCTGTCGTAGGTTGGGCTTATGTCCCCACCTCGCATCATCGCCGTTCTCTTTCTCTCCGTGACTGCGGCACTCTACAGTGCCGCGCCTACCCTCCCCGGCATCGGTGCGGCGATGGACGCCCTGATTGCGCAAAATGAAATCGCCGGTGCCGTCACCGTGGTCGTCACCCGGGACCGGACACTTCACCTCGAAAGCAACGGCCACGCCGACGTCTCCACTCGGCGCGCGATGACGCCCGACACCCTCATGTGGATCGCGTCGATGACGAAGCCGATCACCGGCGCTGCGATCATGATCTTGCAGGACGAGCGCAAGCTCAACGTTACCGACCTCGTCGCGAACTACATCCCCGAGTTCGCTCACCTCAAGACGCCCTCTGGCCAACCAGCCAACCTCACCATTACCCAAATTCTCACCCATACCTCGGGTCTCGGCGAAGCCAGCGGCCCGACGGCCCAGGCCGCCAAAACGCTCGCCGATCTCGTGCCGGTGTGGCTCGCGGCAAAAATGCAATACGAGCCCGGCGAGAAATGGAAATACACCCAGTCCGGCATCAACCTCGCGGGCCGCATCGTCGAGGTCGTGAGCGGGATGACGTTTGATGCGTTTCTTCAAAAACGTGTGTTCGATCCGCTCGGCATGCAGGACACAACGTTTTATCCAAGCGCCGCGCAGCGGGCACGGATGGCGACGGGCTACCTAAAAACCAAAGACACGGGCGCCCTGGCGGCGGCACCCGCCCGCGGGGACTTCGGCACGCGCGACCGCCCGCCCCAGGGCAACGGCGGACTCTACTCGACGGCCAACGACTACGCGCGCTTCTGCCAAATGTTGCTCAACCGTGGCACGCTCTCCGGTCAGCGCATCCTTTCCGAACGGGCCGTCGGCGTGCTCTCCGCGGTGCACAGCGGGGCGTTACCGACAGGGTTTTTCCAAAACGACACCTACGGCCAACGCGGCCTGAACTATGGCTGGGGTATCGGCACCTGTATCCTGAAAACCCCACACGAGGGCCTCGCGGCGATGCTTTCCCCCGGCACGTTCGGCCACGGCGGCGCGTGGGGCACGCAGGCGTGGATCGATCCCGTCAAGGGCGTGGCCTATGTCCTGATGGTACAACGCGCGAACTTTCCCAATAGCGACGCGAGCGAGGTGCGGCGCGTGTTTCAAGCCACCGCCGCCACCGCGCTGGCGAAGAGCGGTGGCCGGTAGTTCCGCCGCAGCATGCTCCGTCCCCACAGCGGACGGAGCGCGCGCCTCGTCGCCGCAGGCTCAACGTTTCACGCGGCCCGCTACCGCTTCGTCGGCGGCTTCAGCGTGATCAAAATATTCGCCGCCGTGATCAAGCCACCACCCACGAGCAGGTGAAACGTCGCTTGCTCGTTCGCGTAGTGGATTCCTGCCCACACCGATAACATCGCCGGCAAAAACAACGCCATCAGCGACCCGAAGATCGGCTCCACACAGTAAACCAGCCCCGCCTCCGTCGCCGTGATCTTCGGCTGCCACGCATTCATCAGCGAAAACGAACCCAGCGTGCAGAACACCGTCAGCGTCATCGTCAGCACCAACCACGCCGGCGAGGTCCACGGCGTGACGAGCGACGCGACATCCGGCGCCGTCGCACCCGCGAGCACAGTGAAGACGAGCGCCTGCGTCACAAACATCACGAGCGTCAGCCGCTCCGGTCGGTTCGCCGCAAACGCTTTGTTCTCCAACCACAAGATTTGCCCCATAAAAAACAGCGAGGCGACCAACGTCTCCCATTCGCCGCGTCCGAGCGACAGCTCGCGCCAATCGAATTTCCCGAGGATCGCCACGCCCGCCAGCACCAGCGCACAGCAGATCCACACGGTCCAACCGGGATGCCGCCGCGCGCGCACCGCGACATAGATCGGGATCAGAATCGCGTAGAACTGCGTGAGAAACGCCGAGGTGCTCGCCGAGGTGAATTGCATCGCATCGTTCTGCAGCAGCATGCCCACGGAAGAAAAAAGCCCGATGATCACTCCCTGTTTCACCTCGCCCCGCGTCACCTTCCAGAAATCGAACGGCCGCAGCGCCATCAACACCGCCGACGCCAACAGGAACCGCGGCGCGACCGTGTAGATCGCCGAAAACCACGACCCCGCGTGCGGAATCAGCACGCCGTGCAGCAGCATCACCGCTTTGATGACCGGAAAACTCAGTCCCCAGAATAAATTCGCGAACAAGAGCATGAGAATCGCTCGCGAGCGTTGGGGATGATGAGCGTCGGACATTCGAAATTTTTCGGCGTGGAAAACGCAGCCGACCACCGTGCCGCCCGTTCCCCCGCGCGCCAAGCGAATTGCCGGATGGCCGCCCGCCCCCGTGCCGGCACTTTCCGCCCTGGCCACGGTTTGCCTCGACTTCCTATCGCCACTTCCGTTTCAAAAACCCGTCCCGCTGCGCGTCGGCCTCCGCGCCCGCCTCCGCCCCATGAAGCTCCTCTCTTTCGTTCTCGTAGGCTCGCTCGTCGCGAACGCCGTGCTCCTGACGTGGTGGCTCGCGCCAGATCGCGCCTCGGCCGCCCTCACCGCCCACAACTCCAGCACCCGTGCCCCCACGACCGCCGCACCCTCTCTCACCCCACGCGCCGCCCCCTCCGCGCTCACTCCCGCCGCCCTGCGCGAACACCTGACCTCACTCGGCCTCCCGCCCGCCGCCGTCACCGCCCTCGTCCGCGCCCGACTTTACGCCCCCCACGATGCCCGCCGCCGAGAACTCCTCACCGCCGCCTCGCAATCCCTCCCGTGGTGGAAATTCGCGAAGCGCCCGCCCACTTACGATTCGAGCATCCATCTCACGCCCGCCGCGCGCAAAGAACTCCACGACCTCGAAGCCGAGGCCCGCGCCGCCACCCTCGCCACGCTCGGCCCCGTCCCCCTCGATCCCACCGGCAGCATCGCCGCTCGCTACGCCTTTCTCTCCCCCGAAAAAGCCGTCCTCCTCGACGCCCTCGAGCAGGACTACCGCAACCTGAACTCCGAACTGCGCGATGAGCTCGGTCGCGTCCGCACCACCGCTGATCGTGAGCGGGAAAAACTCCTCGAGACCGAACGCCAGCGCGATCTCGCCGTCCTGCTCTCTCCCGCCGAACGCGAAATCCTCGACCAGCGCACCTCGCCGACCGCGACGCGCCTCGCCTCTCGGATGCTCGCCTTCCAAGCCACGGAAGAAGAATACCGCGTGATCTACGCGATCCAAAAATCCTTCGAGCAAACATCCGCCCTCGCCGCCAATCCGGCCCATGGTTCCCGCGTTCCTTCCATCGATAGCCAGCCCGAGTTCACCAAACAAATCCGCGCCGCCCTCGGCGAAACCCGTTTCGCCGATTGGGAATCCTCCACGCAAACCCACGTCCAAGCCCTCGCTCAACTCGCCGTCGTCAACAATCTGCCCCCCACGGCAGTCCGCGAAGTCAACGCCCTCCTCACCGCCGCCGCCGCGTCCTCATGGACGCTCGTCACCGACGACGCCCGCCCAACAGAGCAACGCGCCGCCGCCCTCGCACAACTCGCCGCCGATACCCGCGCCCACGTCGCCGCCAAGCTCGGCCCGGACGTCACCGAAAAATATCTGCGGGACGTTTTCTGGATCGATCTCATGGCCAACGGCGGGGGCGTCCAACTGACCGGTGGCAGCATTTCCATGCGGAGCGTCGCTCCCATCACCCGCCCAGCGGCTCC
>CAMATV010000300.1 GCA_945861235.1 Opitutus sp. GAS368 | reverse complement strand
TCGCGCTTCGCGTAGTCGAGCGGGTTGGTCATCAGCACGGCGACGGAGTTTGCGCTCAGCCGTTTGTAGGGGAAAATCCCTTCGCGCCGGATCACGGCATCGCCAGTGATCTCGATAAGTTTTTCATCAATTTCGATATCCTCGAACTTCGTGACCAAGGGAAGCTCCGTGAGTTTCGAGATGAACCGGGCGGTGTCCTCGGCGTTCGGTACGAACTTCGGATCCAGCATCCGGTGGATCATCGTCGACGCGTAGTCTGCCACCTCTTTAAGCAGCGCGAGGTCCCGTTCGGTGAACTCGCCGTTGGTGCCGGCGGATTCCTCTTTATTTAGGACCTGAATCGCGCCGAGCGTAATCGTCGTCTTCAGCGGGACCGTGAGCATGGAGATCACCTCAAAGTCCCTGTTTTTCGCCAGAGCCAACATTAACGGTGGCTGGCTCTCCTTGGTGGGAAAGAAAAGCGACTCGCCGGTTGCGATGACTTGGCCGACGATGCCTGCGCCCAGCGGGATCTTCAGTGCCAGCAGCTGCGCGGCGGCATCCTCAAATCTTTTCTGTTTCGCGGCGTCGGTCGCCCACAGGGTGGGCGAGTAGTAAACCTGTTTGATAACGATATCGTTGCCCTCCACTATGTAGAGAGTCATTGACTGCGCTTGCAGGGCCTCAACGAGCTTGGAGGCGGTCAGCTCAATGATCGACGCGACATCTTCGCGTTTCGGCGTGTGCTTAGAGATGACTTTGATGAGCAGCGAGCGACGCAAGGTGGCGGAAATGTTGGAGGAAGCCATAGGGAAGCGCGGGGAGCGAGAGAGGTGTGGAACTGTCAGCGGGCTGTGGGGCTCGCAATCTGAATCGTGAAGGGATACTTGATAGTCGCGCCCCGATCCCCGTGCAACTCACATGCTCACCTGGTTGAAGAATCTTTTCAGCGTCCACGCTGACGTCGCCGGGGTTGGCGGGCTGGGGGAGCGATTGGCGGCTGACTGGTTGCAACGGGAGCGGGGATTTGTCGTCGTGGCGCGGAACTGGCGCAACCCGCGCGACCGCCGCGACGAGCTCGATCTTGTCTGTCGCGACGGCGCAGTCTTGGTGTTTGTCGAAGTGAAGGCCCGCTCCGCCGGCGCGTTGGTGCCGGGCGTTTACACGGTGAATGCGCGCAAGAAACGGGTGTTGCGCCGGACAGCCGAAGCGTATCTGGCTGGGTTGAGGGAGCCGCCCCGGACGTTTCGGCTGGATGTCGTGGAGGTGATTCTCCCCGGGAAAGACCCAGAAAATGGTCGCTCGGGTGGCGCGAGGATTCCCGCGGTGGAAGCGATCCTGCACTTTGAGAATGTCCCGTTATTTCCGAAGTATTTTCGGGGCTGACGCCTCCTCGCGAGGTGCACGGTGGTCATTGCCCTTGCCTCATCCCACGCGGAGTTAGACAACGGTGTCGTTACTGAAGTGTCAGTAACCCTCCTCTCATGTCCGACTCACCACGTCATCCTTTCCTCCATGGGCTCAGTAAACACCGGGGTGCCCCGCCGACGGTGGTTGTCATCTTTGGCGCGTCGGGCGATCTCACCGCGCGAAAGCTGATCCCGGCGGTCTACAACTTGAGTATTGATGGTCTCTTGCCGGCGGATTTCTACCTCGTCGGCTACGGCCGTAAGCCGATTCCTGACGAGGAATTTCGCACGCTCGCGGCGGGGGCGATCAAGGAGTTTTCCCGTCGCGAACTCGATGCGGGCGCGTGGGGGCGGGTCGCCGCCAACACCAGTTACGTGGCGGGCGGTTATGACGAGAAGCCCGCGTTTGACCGGCTCGCCGCCCACCTTGCAGCGATCGAAAAAAAACTGGGTCGCGATGTGCAGCGTCTTTTCTACATCTCGACTCCACCGTCGGTCTTCGGGCCGATTTTGCAGAACCTCGGTGCCAGCGGGCTCGCCGCGAAGCACTTGGGCCGACCGCATCACGCCAAGGTGATCATCGAAAAACCGTTTGGCAAAGACCTGGCTTCGGCCCGCGAATTAAACACCACGATCCGTTCGGTGTTCGCGGAGCACCAAGTTTACCGGATCGATCATTATCTGGGTAAAGAGACGGTGCAGGACTTGCTCGTCCAGCGTTTCGCCAATGCCATTTTTGAGCCGCTGTGGAATCGCAATTTTATCGACAGCGTGCAAATCACGGTGGCGGAGGAAGTGGGCGTCGGCACGCGCGGAGGCTACTACGAGCAGAGTGGATGTCTGCGCGACATGATTCAGAATCATACGATGCAACTCCTCGCGCTCACGGCGATGGAACCGCCGGGCTCGCTCGATGCGGAAGCGATCCGCGACGAGAAAGTGAAAGTCCTCAAAGCCATCCAACCGCTCACGATCGGGCCGGCCGGAGACGTGGCCCGGGCGCAATACGCGGGTGGTATGGTCGTCGGTAAACCGGTGCCCGGCTACCTCGAAGAAGACGGTATTGCAGTGCAGTCCGGCACGGAAACCTACGCGGCGATGCGGCTTTCAATCAACAACTGGCGCTGGCAGGGCGTGCCGTTCTATCTGCGTTCCGGCAAACGCATGGCTCGCCGGGTTTCGGAGATCGCGATTAATTTCCGGCGCCCCCCGGGGACACTCTTTGCGGGTGAGACGGCGCGGTTCGACCTCGCGGGCAACACGCTCTCGTTTCAAATCCAGCCCGACGAGGGCCTCAGCCTGATCCTCAATGCCAAGGTCCCTGGTCTCGAGACGCGCACGCAGCCGGTGAAGATGAGTTTCCGTTACGCGACGACCTTTGGTTCCAACACCGCCGAGGCTTACGAGCGACTCGTGCTGGATGCGATGGTCGGCGATGGCACCCTCTTCATCCGGGGTGACGAAGCCGAGGCGTCGTGGAAACTGTGTACGCCGGTGCTCGATTATTGGCGTAGTGTGGGGCGGACCGGGATGGACAGCTATGCGGCGGGATCATGGGGACCACCGAGCGCGGATGCCCTCCTCTCCAAGCAACAGCACATCTGGCGCCAGCCTTAAGCGACCCTATGCCCGCCATTTTCGAATCGCTGCCCGGAATTGAAGTCCCGGTCAGCGCGATTTCCGGCCATCTCGCGAAGCTGTGGACGAATGACCGTGCTGACGGCGGGTCCGCTGCCGCCACGGACGACGCGACAGCCACTCAGCTCAACGTCGTGATGCACTTCGGACTCAACACGACGCCGGAGGATGCGGCGGTGCAGTTTCGGGTTATCAGCGCGTTTTCGAAACGCTACCCGAGCCGCATTGTCGTGCTGTGTCCGCTCCGCGCGGACGTCGCGGCGACGGAGCTGCGGGCGAAGGTTTTTGGGGAATGCCACATCGGCAAATCAAAGTCGGACAAGCGGTGTGTTGAGTTTGTGATGCTCAGTTACTCCCGCAGCGCGCGTCCTTTCCTCGAAAGCGCGGTTTCAGTCTGCCTGTCGACTGATCTGCCGCTCTACTATTGGGCGCATAGTTTTTTGACGAGCAGCGGGCTGGCGGATTATCGCTTTCTTCTCGGCCGCTCGAAACGCGTGCTGATCGACAGTGCCCGCTCGCCGGCCGATGCGTTGGGCTTTCCTTGGCCCAACGCTTCCGCTCTGAGAGATCTCGTTTATTCCCGGCTCTTGCCGGTGCGTCAGGGAATCGGTCAGTTTCTCTCGGTCTATCCGCCAGCGTTACTGGTGGAGGGCCTGCGCGCGGTGACGATTCAACACGAGGCGGCCCTAGTGGCCGAGAGCCGTGTAGTGAGTAACTGGTTAAGTCGGCGTCTCGCGGCCTGTGGAGCGGATCTGGCGCGGGTCAATTTCGTGGCGGCCACGCGGCCGGCCGAGCTGAGGGCCGGGCTCGTGGTGAGTTTCGACTATACGACTTCCGGACGCTTCTTCCGGTGGACGGGCGATTTTGCGGAGGGTCAGGCGCTGTTTGAGGCCGACTTCGGGTCCGGCCGCACGACGTTGTCTGCCGCCACGAGTCTCCTGAATCCGGAGAACGCGCTGAGCGAAGCCATGTTTTTTTGAGCGAGGTACCGACCAGCGACGCGGGAGTCACGGGATGTTCCTCATCTGCTGGCGCGCGAGCCACGGGTCGACTTTGGTGAGCAAAAACCGCGCCCAAGCGCCTCGCAGGCGGAGGGGCCACGTTTGCTGCTCCCGCCAGTCGTCCAGCGTGATCTCACGGGCGTAGGGGAGGTCGCCGACGAACGACGCCGTCGCTGCGTAGGTGAGAGCCGGATCGTCGAAATGAACCATGAATTCGTAATTGATGCCGAGTGAGCGGGCGTCGAGGTTGGCGGTGCCGGCGAACACCGCGTCGTCGATGATCGCGAGTTTCGCGTGAAGGACCTGCGGTTGATATTCCCAGATGCGCACTCCGGCTCTGAGCAACGAGCCGTAATAGGTGCGGGCGGCGAGTTGCGCGAGCGGAACATCGGTCTTGCCGGCGAGGAGTAACTCGACGATCCCGCCGCGCCGTGCGACCCGACAGAGCGCCCGCTGCAGGCGAAATCCAGGCAGGAAATAGGCTGAGACGATTCTGACGTGCTTCGCCGCGTGCAGCGTCCGCAGCAGTTGGTGGCGAAACTGATTTCGCACCAGGCGCGGGCCACTGAACAGCACTGGCCCCTCCTGCGTGTAGGACCGGGGCCACTTCAGGAAAGCGCGGCGCACGTGCCGCAACAGCCAGTGACGCAGGCGGTGATCGCGGAAGAGACTGTCGAAGGATTCGGCCAGTGGGAGGAGCGCGGCCGGCGCGGACAGTTCAACCCCGAAGTCGCGCCAGCCGCGCGTCACGCCATCG